>CAIWDF010000242.1 GCA_903911435.1 uncultured Bacteroidota bacterium | reverse complement strand
CAGTTTCCTATCACACGTAGCGATTTCTCGTCACACGTAGCGATTTCTCGTCACACGTGGCGATTTCTCGTCACACGTGGCGATTTCTCGTCACACGTAGCGATTTCTTGTTACACGTAGTTATTTCTTATCGCATGTCTAGCTTTTCACTTTTCCTCCATCCCCATTTTCCCTCCTTTTTCTCATATATATAGGTATAGCCTTAGTGTTTCTTTGTGCCTTAGTGGTGAAAAGTTTTGAATTCTACATTCCTAATCACTATTCGCTATTGCCTTTTATAAACCTTTGCGTCTTTCTGCCTTCGCGGTAAATATCGCCTTAATCCCTAATCGCGAATGCCTATTCACTATTCACTTAAAAAAATTCTATCTTTGCCACAGCCTATGAAACCTATTAAGCTATTTTTTCTTCTCTTCCTCTCCCCTACTCTATTCTGGGGACAATCGTATTTTCAGCAAGAAGTAAATTATACCATCAATGTAAAGCTTGACGATGCATACCATGTGCTCAATGCATTCGAAACTATTGTTTACAAAAACAATTCGCCCGATGCACTTCCATTCATCTACATGCACCTTTGGCCCAATGCCTATAAAGACAATACCACATGCCTTGCTCATCAAATGCTCGACAATGGCGATACCAAACTCTATTTCTCTTCGGATGCCGAACGCGGCTACATCGATAGCCTCCATTTTCTGGTTGATAACAAAGAAGTGTCGTGGCACTTGCTCCCCGATAGCATCGACATCTGCCAATTGGTTTTGTCACAACCCTTGCTGCCTGGTCAGTCCATTAGCATCACCACACCTTTTCGTGTAAAAATACCTTCGGCCACAATATCACGCTTAGGTCATATCGAACAATCGTATATGATTACACAGTGGTATCCAAAACCAGCTGTGTACGACCGAAACGGATGGAATCCGATACCTTATCTCAATCAAGGCGAGTTTTATTCCGAGTTCGGAACTTACGATGTAAGCATCACTCTGCCTAGCAACTACGTTTTAGGCGCTACTGGTGACATGGTGAATGGCGAAAAAGAACTTGAATGGCTCGACAAAAAAGAGGAAGAAACCAAAGCCATTGACAAATTTGATGCTGATGATATGGACTTTCCGCTGTCCGACTGCATCACCAAAACCTTGCACTTCAAGCAATCCAATGTGCATGATTTTGCGTGGTTTGCCGACAAGCGTTACCATGTGCTCAAGGGCGAAGTTACCACTCCGCATACCGCACATAAAGTTACTACTTGGGCCATGTTTACCAATGCCGAAGGCGATTTGTGGAAAAATAGTATTCCTTATCTGAACGATGCCATTCATTATTATTCGCTCTGGAATGGCGATTATCCTTATAACCAATGCACCGCTGTAGATGGAACCATAAGCGCAGGAGGAGGCATGGAATACCCCAACATCACAGTTATAGGTTCATCAGGCTCGGCATTTATGCTCGATGTGGTGATTACTCACGAAGTAGGCCACAATTGGTTTTATGGCATGTTGGGTTCCAACGAACGCATGCACCCGTGGATGGATGAAGGAATCAACTCGTACAACGAAAACCGATACGTACAAACCAAATACCCCAACATGAGTTTGGCCGAGAGTTATGGAGCAAAAAAAGTGGAGAAACTATTTCACCTTACCCGTTTCAAACACAAAGCTTCTTACGATTTGGGCTATCAACTCACAGCACAAAAAAACGAAGACCAACCCATCGAATTCCCTGCTTTCCGATATAGCGAATTCAATTACGGAGCCGATGTGTATTACAAAACCTCCGAAGTGTTCGATTGCCTTCGCGCCTACCTTGGCGATAGTTTGATGGACAAAGCCATGCAATCTTATTTCGACCAATGGCATTACAAACACCCCATGCCTTCGGACTTCCGCAAGGTGATGGAAGAAACCACCGGCAAAAAACTTTCTTGGTTTTTTGATGGATTGATTAATACTACCCGAAAACTCGATTATAAAATTGATCGCGCTTCGCGAAATGCTGACGGCACGTGGAACATACAGCTCACTAACAAAGGACGCATTGCTTCGCCTGTATTTATTTCGGCTATCAACCAGAAAAAGGCTGTTGCTACCAAAACCTACGAAGGATTCGAAGGCACACAATCGCTTGTATTTCCGGCCACCGATGCCAAAGCCTTTAAGATAGACGCTAACGAATCGTTACCCGAAATAAACCGAAAAAACAATACCATTCGCACCCGTGGCATCTTCAGAAAAGTAGAACCCATCCGCCTTCAGTTTCTGGGTAGCCTTAGCAATCCCGACAAAACACAACTTTACTTTACACCCGTAGCAGGTTGGAACGAGTACAACAAAGGCATGCTTGGCTTGGCGTTTTACAACAATTTACTTCCTCAGAAAAAACTCGAGTTTCAACTTATGCCCATGTATAGTTTTACTCAGAAAGATGTGTCGGGATATGCCAGAATCATGTGGCACTTAAAATCGCACAACCAATTGGTAACAAATGGAGATACCTACACCCCTCACCTATCGGTTGGCATCACAGCGCTTCGTTACGATTATTCGAACGATCCATTTCCAATGTATTACAACAAATTTGCACCCGAAGTATTGCTCGAAGTAGTTCCTAAGTCACCTTCTAATCGGTTCACCAGTAGCTTCCGCTATCAGGCTATTCACATCATGCGTGACGATTATCAGTACCAATACATACTTGCTGCAAATCCTACGGATAGTTATTACAAAGCTGTTTCTCATCAAAGCACATTTGTTTATCACGACATCACTTATCGCATCAAACGTTCGGATGCCATCAATCCATTCGACATGAGTACCAATTTTCAGTCGAACAAAGATTTCAATAAGATTGCTTTTACGTTCAACTATTCGCACAATTTCAAAAACAAAAACAAAAGCTTCGATTTGCGTTTGTTTGCAGGTAGTTTCATTGGCGAAAACAAATCTACCACCGAAGATTATCGCTTTCGCTTGAGTGGCCAACGAGGATATCAAGATTATCTTTACGACCATATCTACCTCGGAAGAAGCGAAACCAGAGGTGTTCTTGCCAATCAGTTTACCGAAACGGATGGAGCGTTTAAATTCTACTCACCCATTGGTCAAACTTCTAAATGGATAACGGTCATCAACCTGAAGTCGTCATTGGGCAATGCCAAAATACCTTTGAATCTTTATGCCGACATTGGCACCACGGAATACGATGGTATTTTCAAAGACAAATTGCTTTACGATGCTGGAGTTTGTCTTTCTTTTCCAAAAAATGTATTCGAAATTTATTTCCCTTTGTTCATTTGCCAAGACTTTACCAATTACAAAACAGCAAACGATTTGAAGTATCAAGAAACCATTCGTTTTACCTTGAATATTAATTTGCTCAACCCTTTCGATTTGATAAACAAATTTAAGTTGTAGTTTTGTGGCCTTGAACAGCGCTAAAAAAATATATTTCGCATCCGATTTTCACCTCGGAGCTCCCGATTACGAGTCGAGTATGATTCGCGAAAAGCTGATTGTTAAATGGCTTGACGAGATAAAGACAGATGCTGCTGAAATTTATTTAATGGGCGATATGTTCGACTTTTGGTATGAATACCGACACACAGCCCCCAAAGGATTCGTTCGTTTTCTTGGCAAACTAGCCGAACTAAGTGATGCAGGTATACCCATTACCTTTTTCACGGGCAATCATGATATGTGGATGTTTAACTACCTCGAAAAAGAAATTGGAGTGACCATTTACCGAAAACCTATTGAAAAAACGTTTAATGGGAAGAAATTCTACCTTGGACATGGCGATGGTCTCGGGCCAGGAGATCATGGCTATAAATTCATTAAAAGGGTGTTTTCGAACAAAGTTTGTCAGTGGTTGTTCGCTCGCATTCACCCCAACTTCGGAATGGGCATGGCTCATTTTTGGTCGCACAAAAGCCGAGCCTCCAATGGTGGCGAAAACGAAGAGAAATTCCTTGGTGCCGAGCACGAGTGGCTGGCCATCTATGCCAAAGAAATACTACAACACCAGCATTTCGATTATTTTATTTTCGGCCATCGGCATTTGCCTCTCGATATTCAACTCAACGCTCAATCAAAGTACATCAACCTTGGCGAATGGGTAAACTACAATAGCTATGCAGTGTTTGATGGAGTAAACCTCGAACTTAAGTATTACAAATAATTATCTAATCAGCTATTTATTGCCGCAAAGCGAATGAGGTAAATGCCCTTTTTTATGCGGAATTGAGTTTTCAAAATTGAAATCGAGTGATGTTGAGCGGAATCAGTCAATATCAAAATTGAAATCGAGTGAAAGTGCTCGCTTTTGGTCAATATCAAAATTGAAATCGAGTGAAAGAATGCCTGCTAAAATTAGGTAAAAACGCTTTTCCTTGTCAAAAGCAAGCGGGAAATAAGGTTACTTTATTTTGAAATTTTCATGATCAAATCAACCAATCGGTTGGAATAGCCAACTTCGTTATCGTACCAGCCTACAACCTTAATCATATTGCCCACTACAGCAGTAAAACCAGCATCAAATATGCATGAGTTTTTATTACCTACTATGTCAATTCCCACAATTGGGTCTTCGGTATATTCCAAAATACTTTTCAAATACGTTTCGCTAGCCAATTTAAATGCAGCATTTATTTCCTCCACCGTCACTGGTTTTGTAAGCACACAGGTGATGTCTGTCAATGAGCCATCTGGCACCGGAACGCGCATTCCACACCCTCCTATTTTTCCTTCCAAATGAGGAAAAATCTTGGTTATGGCTTTAGCAGCACCTGTAGAAGTAGGAATAATTGAAAGTGCTGCAGCACGAGCTCTTCGTAAATCTTTGTGCGGAGCATCGTGCAATCGTTGATCTCCCGTATACGAATGTACTGTGGTAATATAACCATCTTCTAGCCCCCACATTTCGTCCAAAACTTTTATCATTGGCGCAGCACAGTTGGTGGTACACGATGCATTCGAAATAATCAAGTCTTCAGGGGTCAGCAAATCATCGTTTATGCCCATTACCACAGCCTTTATGTCGTTTCCATCCGCAGGAGCCGATATAATGACTTTTTTTGCACCCGCAGCAAGGTGTTTCCCAGCGCTTTCTTTATCCAAAAAATGACCAGTAGATTCAACCACAATATCTATTCCTAGGGATTTCCAAGGCAAATTGCTTGGGTCTTTTTCAGCACAAACAATTATTTGTTTTCCATTCACAATAATCGCCTTTTCCTCCCATTTCACATCTGCATTAATGATTCCATGTACAGAATCGTACTTCAGCAGGTGTGCAAGGGTTTTACTATCCGTCAAATCGTTTATGGCAACTATCTCTATGTTTTCATTTTCAAGCATTACGCGAAAAGAAACACGCCCAATTCTTCCAAAACCATTAATGGCAACTCTTACTTTCTTCATGAATTATTTTTTTGCAAAGATAGAGCGAAAAACATAGCAGTATGGATATTTTGTTGCAAAGTCCTTTTTAGTTGAGTCAAAATTTCCGCGCTTGCTATCTTTAACTTTTTATCAAAAGCAAATCAAAATAACCAAAATTGGTTCAAATTAGAGAAAAGCTTTCATTATTTTAAACGAAAAACCGCTACAGGTCAACAACATCAATACATCCAAAGGCTCGTTACAGAAACGAACACCAAAGGCTTTTCTAAGAAATTTAATAATGGAGTACTAGAGCAGGGGTATTAATGCATTAGAAAGCGTAAAACGCATCCGAACACACGGATTTTACGGGTTATTGCTTCCGAATTAGATAAATCTGACTCGAATATGTTTTTCCTGACTTTATAGCAGCCATATTCGAACGGAAACCCGTCCAAAGTGAAATAATTAAATTTGTCTTTCCTGATTTTATTTTTTCACTCAACATCGACACATAATACGAATCAAATACCATTGGCAAGGTTCTAACCACTTTCATGTCGTGTTTCTTAAACAGACTCTCTATGTCCTTTGGGGTAAAATGATACAAATGCCTCGGCACATCATATGCGGCCCAATTTTCTTTATATTTTCTTGCATCAAACGAATCGCAATTTGGAACAGCTATTATAATAATCCCATCCTTTTTTATCAACCTTCTTAAATCTTCCACTCGAGCATTTAATTCTGGCACATGTTCTAGAACGTGCCACATCGAAATTACATCAAAACTTCCTGCTTCTAGATCAGTAATTCCAGATTCCTCTTTAACATCCAATCCGTAATTTTCAATTGCCATTCTCCTTGCATCGGCACTTGGTTCAATTCCCACAGTAGTCCATTTTGCACTTTTACAAACATTCAAAAACTCTCCAGTTCCACAACCGATATCTAGAATTTTTCCACTCTTATAATACTTTGAGATTAGTTGCAATTTTTTTAATAATGTATACTTCCTAACCAATTGATAAGTTGAATTCACAAACCCTTTTTTACTGTTTGAGTGAGAAACATAATCCTCAGAAACATAGTATTTACCTAAATAACCTATTTCAGGCCTAGGGTTCGTGAATTTAAATCCACACTTTTCACATTGGACTATATGAAATGTTTCACGTGAAACAGTGTGATCCACACAACTCATAAAATCACTAAATATTTGATTTCCGCAAATTGGGCAGTTAGAAAGAGTATCCATTATAAATATTTTGTACTATAAAACGTATGATAATAAATTATATCCGAATTTTAAAAATCATTATTTGTGACTTAAATGTCTCATTGTTTCACGTGGAACAATACCAATTATCTACCTAAATATACCATAAGTATAGATACATCGGATGGTGTGATGCCAGAAATACGTGATGCTTGCCCTATTGTTCTAGGTCTAACTTTGGTTAATTTCTCGCGTGCCTCCTTAGATAATGAAGTCAATCTTTGATAATCGAAATCATCATGTAGACTTAAATCCTCAAGTCTCGTTTGCTTGTCCGCTAACTCATGTTCTTTAGTAATGTAGCCTTCGTACTTCATTAATATTTCAGCTTCTTCGATACACTCGAAATCAAAGTGAGAAAGAAATTCGTTTGCCTTGTTTGATAAAGCAGCAAAGTCCATAATAGAAATAGATGGTCGAGTTAACACTCCAAACATCTTTACCTTTTGAGTAATAAGCGCAGAACCTAAAGACTCCAAAACAGGGTTAATCTCAGTTGGATCTATGCTCTCATGTTTAAAATAACTAATAATCTCTTCGGTTTGTTTAACCTTAAAATTTACCCGCTCTAAACGTTCTTTGCTGGCTAAACCGAGTTCGAAAGACTTTGGAGTTAAACGAATATCTGCATTGTCTTGACGCAACAAGATTCTATACTCGGCACGCGATGTAAACATTCGATATGGCTCTTCTGTTCCCTTTGTAACTAAATCATCAATAAGAACACCAATGTAGGCCTCAGACCTTGAAAGGATAAAAGGTTCTCGATGATGTATTTTTAGATGGGCGTTAATACCTGCCATTAAACCTTGACAGGCAGCTTCTTCATATCCTGTAGTTCCATTGATTTGACCAGCAAAATATAAGTTTTGAATAAGCTTTGTTTCCAGAGTAAGGCTTAATTGCTGCGGAGGAAAGTAATCATATTCGATGGCATAACCTGGGCGGAACATTTTTACATTTTCGAAACCAGGTATCTTTTTTAAAGCTTTGAATTGAACATCTTCAGGTAAGGAGGTAGAAAAACCATTTACATAAATTTCTACTGTATTCCAACCTTCGGGTTCAACAAATATTTGATGGCGGTTACGCTCAGCGAAACGGGTAATTTTATCTTCAATGCTTGGACAATATCTTGGTCCGTTTCCTTGAATTCTACCAGAGAACATAGGTGACTTTTCGAAACCTGTTCGTAAGATATCATGAACCTCATCATTAGTGTAAGTGATATAACAAGGAATTTGGCCTTGAGGACCATTAGAGAAAGCATCAGTGCGTGTAACTTTATAGTCAAATTGTGGAATATTGAGATAGGAAAAACGTGCCGGTTTCTCATCTCCATGTTGAACTTCCATTTTTGAATAATCTAAGGAACGACCATCTACTCGTGGTGGAGTTCCGGTCTTCATTCTGCCTGATTGGAAACCTAACTGGATTAACTGTTCGGTAATACCTGTACTAGATTTTTCACCAGCTCTGCCTCCGCCATATTGTTTCTCGCCAAGGTGAATTATTCCATTTAGGAAAGTACCGTTGGTAAGAATAACAGACTTTCCTCGAATTTGAATATCGAGACCTGTTATGACACCAACTGCGCAACCATTCTCAACAATGATTTCTTTAACGGTATCTTGCCAAAAATCGAGGTTAGGTGTAGCCTCTAACATAAGCCTCCATTCTTCAGCAAATTTCCAACGATCGCTTTGAGCACGAGGACTCCACATAGCTGGTCCTTTGGAACGGTTGAGCATACGGAATTGAACAGCCGTTTTATCGGTGATGATACCTGAATAACCACCAAGAGCATCAATTTCGCGAACGATTTGACCTTTGGCAATACCACCCATTGCGGGGTTGCAAGACATTTGTGCAATGGTTTGCATGTTCATGGTGATGAGAAGTGTGGATGAGCCCATGTTGGCCGCTGCTGCTGCTGCTTCGCAACCGGCATGACCGGCACCTACTACTATAACATCGTACTGTTTGAACATTTATGGATAATTGGGAGGCAAAGATATATAAAAGGAAGGAAGTGACAATAAGGGAGAATGGAAATAGGGTAAGAAATTAATAAAGGGGGGGGGGAAATAGGTGATAAGATAAGTGATTTGAGATGTGAGCTATTAGATTTACTTGCCACAAAGACAGAAAGGCACGAAGAGAATAGCTGAAATGAGATGGGAGATACCAAGAAACGACTTGGGAGGATAACAGAAACGGTTTGGGAGATACCTAGAAACGGTTTGGGAGAATACAAGAAACGGTTTGGGAGAATACAAGAAACGAATTGGGAGAATACAAGAAACGAATTGGGAGAATAAAAGAAACGGTTTGGGAGAATACAAGAAACGAATTGGGAGAATACAAGAAACGGTTTGGGAGAATACAAGAAACCTTATGGGAGGATAACAGAAATGGGTAGGAAGGTGGGAAAAATGGAAAACTAAGTACCAGAAACGCCTTGGGAGGATACAAGAAACTCTTTGGGAAGATACCTGAAACGAGTTGGGAGAATACAAGAAACAACTTGGGAGAATACAAGAAACGCTTTGGGAGATAACAAGAAGGGGTTGGAGAGGTGAAAAAATGAAGAAAAAAATAGTAGAAACGTCTTGGGAGAATACCAGAAACGATTTGGGAGAGTACCAGAAATGGCTTGGCAATAGGGGATAAATGCAGAAATAGCTGAAAACGTAGAAGTTATGTCCTCTCCTCTAACCCCTTTCCGAATGAAAGGGGGAAGGGAGGTGACGAATGGGCTGGGAAGGAAGATTGGGGCAATAGTGACTGAAAGAAGGAAAGTGAATGTTAAATAAAATTGATATGTTTGTGCATTGAATGGCTGGAAGTTTTATTAATGATTAATTTGATGGTGAAGAATGCTTTTTAATTCGATTGGGTTTGCTGTTTTTTTGCCAATTGTGTTTCTACTGTATTGGTTTGTTGGGAAGGGTGGCTTTAAGTATCAAAACAAATTGTTGTTGGTGGCTAGCTATTATTTCTATGCCTGCTGGGATTGGAGGTTTTTGTTCTTGCTTGTGTTTTCGACCTTGTTGGATTATTTCACTGGATTGAAGATGTGTGAGGCAGAAAGTAAAGGAGGTAAGAAATTTTGGCTTTGGTTGAGCATTTCCATTAATCTTGGGTTTCTTGGGTTTTTTAAATATTATAATTTCTTCGCGAAATCGTTTGCCAATGCGTTGGCTGTAGTTGGTATGCATGCCAATCCTTGGACATTGAAAGTGATTTTACCGGTTGGGATTTCGTTTTATACTTTTCATGGACTATCTTACATACTGGATATTTACAAGGGTAAAATAAAGGCAGAGCGAAATTTTATAGATTACTCGGTTTTTGTGAGCTTTTTTCCGTTGCTGGTGGCCGGACCGATTGAGCGTGCTACACATCTATTGCCTCAAATTCAAAAGAAAAGAGTGTTTGATTACTCCAAGGCTGTGGATGGTTTGCGACAGATTTTATGGGGATTGTTTAAGAAAATAGTAATAGCTGATCAGTGTGCCGAATATGCTAATTTGATATTTAATGGTGGTGGTGGACAATCGGGGAGTACATTGGTGCTAGGAGCACTGATGTTTACATTCCAGATTTATTGTGATTTTTCGGGGTATTCGGATATTGCATTGGGAACAGCTAGATTGTTTGGTATTGAATTGTTGCGAAACTTTGCTTTCCCGTACTTTTCGAGAGATATAGCAGAGTTTTGGAGGCGTTGGCATATATCGTTATCATCTTGGTTTAAAGATTACCTATACATTCCGTTAGGTGGAAGTAAGGGTGGAATGTGGATGAAGGTTAGGAATACTTTCATCATCTTTCTTGTGAGTGGGTTTTGGCATGGGGCTAATTGGACCTTTATTATTTGGGGTTTTTTGAATGCACTTTACATCATGCCTTCAATTGTTTTTAATTCGAACAGAACTCACTTAGACATTGTGGCCAAAGGAAGGGATTTTCCGAGCGTGAGGGAGATTTTTCAGATACTTGTGACTTTTGGCCTTACGGTGATAGCTTGGATATTTTTTAGAGCGGAAAATGTGGGTAGGGCGTTGAGATATATTAGAGGAATATGTTCGAAATCGTTGTTTAGTATTCCGAGTGTATTACCTATAACGTTGTTTGTATTGTTAGTAATATTCTTGATGATAGAGTGGAGGGGAAGGGAAGAACAATATGCAATAGCCCGTTTGGGACATCGCTATCCGAAGGGTTTGCGATTGACTATGTATTATGCTATGGTATTGGCTATAGTCGTGTTCTCGGGGAAGGAAGAACAGTTTATTTATTTTCAGTTCTAGGGGATGAAGAAGTTTTTGAAAAATGTGTTCTTATTCCTTTTTCCCATATTTATATTGGCATTTATTGGCGAGAATGCTTTGAGAAATATACCGAATGATTATCTCTACAAACGTGAATATTTAGATAAGCATTCGAATGAAATTGAGGTATTGATTTTAGGAAGCTCACATAGTTATTACGGTATAAACCCAAAATTTATTGAAATGAAAAGTTTTAATGCTGGGTATGTATCGCAGTCGCTGAATTATGATTTGGCGATATTAAAGAAATACGAATCGAAATGGGAGCATTTAAAATTTATAGTTGTTCCAATAGATTATGCAAGCTTGTATGGTAGGCTAGAAACAGGAATTGAAGCTTGGCGTGAAAAGAATTATTATATCTATTATGGTATTAATAATAACAATTGGACAACAAACAATGAACTACTGAGCAATAAATTTTTGTTGAATGCGGAAAGATTTGAATCGTATTACATAAAAAAGAAGAATATGGTACTTTGTAGTGAATTAGGGTGGGGAAAACAGGGCACAAAATCTAAAATAAACCTATTGAAATCAGGTGAAGAAGCGGCTAAAAGACATTTAGCTAAAACTACACGATATTTCGAAGAGAATCTAAGTATTTTGAGAACGTTTATAGATTTTGCTAAATCAAAGAAAGTAAAGATTCTATTTTTAAGCTGTCCTACCTATAAAACTTATTACGAACAATTGAATAAGGAACAATTGGAGACTACTATAAATGAAGCGACAAAATTGGCAAGAAATAATAACAATGTAACTTATTTGAATATGCTTTGTGACTCTACATTCAATGAAAATGATTTCTATGATGCGGATCACTTAAACTCAACTGGAGCGAAAAAATTGAGT
>CAIWDF010000241.1 GCA_903911435.1 uncultured Bacteroidota bacterium | reverse complement strand
TTGCCCTCTTTTTACCTGTTGTTTTTATTCTCTATTGGTTTGCTGCAAAGAGGAATTTAAAACTCCAGAATATCTTACTTCTTGTTTCGAGCTATTTTTTCTATGCTTGTTGGGATTGGCGATTCATGTTTCTGCTCATCTTTTCTACACTATTAGATTACTATACCGGTATTAAGATTCATGAATCGTCTAATCAAGGACAGAAAAAGTTTTGGTTGTGGCTTAGTATTATTGTCAACCTTGGATTTCTCGGTGTTTTTAAGTACTACAACTTTTTTGCGTCTTCCCTTGCAGATGGTTTATCGTTGATTGGAATTAAAGCTAATTTAGGTTCGTTGCAAGTCATCCTGCCGGTTGGTATTTCGTTTTATACATTTCATGGTTTGTCGTATGTCATCGATATATTCAAAAATAGGATAAAACCCGAAAGGAATTTTATTTCTTATTCTGTATTTGTAAGTTTTTTCCCACTTTTAGTTGCAGGCCCTATCGAAAGGGCTACACACCTGCTTCCTCAAATTCTTAAAAAAAGAGAATTTGATTATTCACGAGCAGTTGATGGTTTGAGGCAAATACTTTGGGGCTTGTTCAAGAAAATTGTCATAGCCGACAATTGTGCAGAGTATGCAAATACCATTTTCAACAACTCGGCAGATTATTCTGGAAGCACACTTGTTGTAGGAGCATTGTTTTTTACGTTTCAAATTTATTGTGACTTTTCAGGGTATTCTGATATCGCTCTAGGTACTGCCCGATTGTTTGGAATCGACTTGTTACGAAATTTTGCTTTTCCATATTTCTCAAGAGACATTGCCGAATTTTGGAGGCGATGGCATATCTCTCTTTCCTCATGGTTTAAAGACTATCTCTACATCCCTTTAGGAGGAAGCAAAGGAGGTATGTGGATGAAAATAAGGAATACATTTATTATATTTCTGGTGAGTGGTTTTTGGCATGGAGCTAATTGGACCTTCGTAGCTTGGGGTTTCTTGAATGCTTTGTTCATAATGCCTTCAATCATTTTCAAAACAAATCGAAACCATCTTGATATTGTGACAAAAGGGAAGTTTTTTCCTTCCATTCAAGAATTTGTTTCAATTGGAATAACTTTCAGCTTAACGGTATTTGCTTGGATATTCTTTCGAGCAAATAGCATGACGCATGCGCTTCATTATATCTCCCATATTTTCTCTTCATCCTTGTTTTCAAAACCGGAAATATTGCCTAAAACAAAACTTATTCTAATAATTGTATTCATGATAGTGGAGTGGATTGGAAGAGAAAATCAATACGCTATAGCAAAGTTATGGACCAATTGGTATAAACCATTACGGTGGGCAATGTACTGTGTAATATTGTTTTCAATTTTCTATTTTACTGGAATAGAGCAACAATTTATTTATTTCCAATTCTAGAATATGAAAAAATTTATTTATTCCTTTCTTGCTTTTAGCATCTTGGTTGTTGCTCTGTATGCTTTATTAGTAATAATTTATCTACCCAAAAATAGTTCTTCAAACGATTATTTATCGGCTATAATTGATAAGCACAATCGAATAAACGAAATAAAAGGACCTAAAGTTATATTTGCAGGAGGTTCGAATCTTGCTTTCGGTTTGAACAGCGAAACAGTTCAACAAGAATTCTCTGTACCAGTAGTAAATTTAGGGCTTCATGCTCGATTGGGGTTAGATTTTTTAATAAATGAATTGAAATCAACAATTAAAAAGGGAGATGTAGTTTTTTTATCAATTGAATACCTTTTGAGTGTTGATGGTGATTACAAATTAAAATGCGAAACAAGCAAGTATTTAATGGAGGCAAAATCTTATTATTCGTATGATGTTCGAGAAGAAATAATGATGAACATTGACAATACTCGTAAAGCCATTAAAAAGGATAAGAATGAAAAGTTTGATTCAACAATAATACTCGAAAACCTTGTTTATTCAAGAAAATCATTTAATAAGTTTGGAGACGTAACTGTTCATCTCAATATTACGCCTCCCAAGAGCTTAAGAGACAGAGAGAATTTAACGTATCACTATTGGGACGGGATAGATAAATTAAATAATTTTTATAATTATGCACAATCAAAAAATGTCGAAGTGTTTTTTCTATACCCATGTTACTCTGAAGTTGAGTATAAGAAGAACAAGGCTGTTATTAACAGAATTTCTGAAGACATTTCGAGAAATTTAAATATTGAAGTTCTAAATACTCCATCGGACTTTGTTTTCTCTGATAGTTTGTTTTTTGATACTGTTTATCACTTGAACAAGCAAGGAAGAGAGGAAAGAACTAGAAAGCTAATTGCCCTTCTCAAAAATAATCTGAAAGTACAGAATAGGCTTATTGCAATCAAGTCAGTGTACTAGACATACCTCACAAAATGCAAAGGAAACTAATCTATTTTAAGGCTTGTTCAATTTGCCTGTTTTTACTAGTTGTTTATTCGAATACAAAGCAAAGGTATAAAAACCATTTGCTAACATCTCGGTATTCAATACAAGTTTGTTTGTAAATTCTTTTGATATTACTTTTCGTGAAGAAATATCATAAATAACGACTTCTGAATTTAAATTATTATCAATAGCAATGTGTAATTCGTTAGTAAATGGGTTAGGAAGTACAGTTGCTAATATATTCTGTTCATAATTGTCAATACCCAATTGTGTCACATTAAAAGGTGCAGAAGTAGAACTACAGCCATTGGCATCAGTGTAAACCACCGTGTAGGTTCCAAGCACTCCTGGAACAAAATTTTGTCCTGTAGCACCTACCAATAAATAACTTCCGTTCAAAAACCATTGATTGCCATTAGGGTAATTTGAGTGTAATACAAATCCAGGATAAGAAATAACTGGCGCAGTAGGCAAGGGATTCACAACAATAGGAATGGTTGAAGTTTGAAAACACCCCGAAGCATCGATAGCCGTTAGTGAATAGATGGTATTGTTAATTGGAGTAGCAATGGGATTAGAAATTGAATCATTCGAAAGGGTTGAGATTGGACTCCATATATAATGAATAGTACTTGTTGGTGTGTATCGATATGCGTCCTGAGTAGCGGTCCATGTGTGGTCATTGTTTCTTCCCGGTACACTCAAAGCAAGGGTGCCAGTGGAGTTCTCAATTCCTTCTGTATGTCCCCACCAATATCCACTGGGGTTTCCGGGCATCGAAGTGGTGTGTATTTCTATGGAATTACTCGTTTCATAACAAATGATTTGAAAGGTCACAGGGTCAACCGATGGGGAATGAGGAATACCCGTAAAACTTACCACAAGTTTCCTGTTGGGGGCGATGCCAAGAGTTGTATATTGCACTGTTCCTCCACCAGAAGGGTTTAAATCTTCCCATGCTCCAGCAATTAAATTATTTGGTAAATTATTGTTTGGAATCAGTTGTCCCGAACAACATCCTTGCATATTGTTGACGGATGCAATAGGATCGAAGGTGATAAATCCATTGGAAGAAATATAAAAATTGGAGTAATAATTTTCATAGAATCCGAACGTAAATCCAATTGGTTGAGCGGCACTAACATGATCATCACTAAGAGCTACTGTCATACCTGTAAAACTAACAGGAGCATACGCTATTTGAGCAACCGAATAATTATCAATACTGTTGGTGGTCACAGCAGCACTTAGCTGAGTGGAATTACCAAAACACACCGAATCGGGTGAAGCCGAGAGACTTATTTGTGGACTATTTACATACAAAGTTAGTGAAGAAGTTCCATAACAACCATTAGTATCAGTTGCAGTTACCGTGTATGTTGTTGTGCTTGTTGGGCTAGCATAAGGGTTATTTATAGAAGGGTTCGATAGCCCGTTTGTTGGAAGCCATTGATAGCTTAATACTGGATTTCCAGGTGAGAATTGCCATGCATCATTTGTTGCTGTCCAAGCTTGATTGTTTCTTCCCGGTACAACTAAAAAGTTCATTCCTGTGCTATCTGCTATACCTTCGGTCGCGGTTGGCCCAAGCACAGAAGTGGTGTGAATTTGTATCGTGTTGTATGTTTCGAATAATACAATTTGCAATGTTATTGGATTTCCTGACGGGTAATGTTGAATGTTTGAATAGTTTACAATCAATTTCCTATTTGGCGCACTTCCAACATTAAAATATTCAATTGTTCCCCCAAGTGGTGGATTCAGATCTTCTAAAGCAGCTGCAATTATTGTATTCGGAGATACCGCTGGCATTGTTAATGAGTAAACATAACTGTTGGTAGGGTTGAAAGAAATAAATCCGTTCGAACAAATATTGAATTGAGAATAAACATTACCAAAAAAGGTGAAATTAAAACCAATAGGCAACAATGTACTCACTTGATCATCAGTTAAAGTGACCGCAGTACCCGAACCTACAGTAGGAGCGAAAGGTATTTGTACGACCGAATATCCTCCTCCAGAAATACCTGTTGCCACCGACAATTGTGAGTTAGAGCCAGCACAAAACATAGTTTGTGATGCGGAAGCAAGCACAGTGATCGTTGGGCATTGAGCCGTAATGTATGTATGGGGTAGAAAAGCAAGAAAAGAAATCAAAAACAAGATTGATTTATTCACAATTGAATCGTTTTGTTTCATTGGTAAATGATTTAAAAGTTATGGCAAAGTTAAAAGAAAAACAAGAATATGTTCAAAAATAAATTTGGAAATTAAAAAAAATGTTTATAACATTACACTCAAATTATTTACAAACTTAATTTCAATCTCATGAAAAAAACATTACTTAGCTTAATTTTGCTCGCTTTCACAAGCTTGAGCATGAATTCACAAACACAATTGTGGGGGACCTCCTATAGTGGAGGAGCGAACGGTCAGGGTACTATTTTTAGTGCTGACGCTTCGGGGACTAATTTTCAGATTGCTTACGACTTTGTTAATGCTACAGGAGCAATGCCAACCGGGGGTATGTGCTTAGCTAACAATGGAAAGTACTACGGTGTAACAGAATTAGGAGGATGGGGAAACAGCTGTTGCAGCTTCAACTTCGATCCTTCAACTAGAACCTACACAGATATCTATGATTTCTTTCAATACACTCAATATGGTTGGCATGCATTCAGTAAAATATTAAAAGCTAACTCTGGAATGCTTTATGGTTTAGCAGGCTTAGGTGGTGCTAATGGTGGTGGTGTTATTTACCGCATCGACCCGACCACAGACACTTATACTGATGTATACGATTTTGATATCACTAATGGTTCAAACGCAAATGGTAGTTTGGTTCAAGGTTCTGACGGAAAACTTTATGGTATGACCCAAGGAGGAGGAGCTAATGCAGAAGGTGTTATCTTCAGTTTTGACCCTGCTACTGCGAATTACACAAAATTATATGTTTTTAACTCCGCCACTGGATCAAGTCCAAGTTACGGAGGATTGTTGGAAGCTAATGATGGTAAACTTTATGGAATGACACAAATGGGAGGAGCGAATGGTCTTGGTGTTCTTTTCAGTTTCAATCTATCTACTGGTGACTACACTGATCTTTTCGACTTCAATTCAGCGAATGGCTCTTCACCTAAAGGAAGCTTGATTCAAGCTACTGATGGAAAACTTTATGGTATGACTTCAACTGGAGGTTCTAGTAATTTAGGAGTAATTTTCAGTTATGATATCACATTGAATTCATATAGCAACCTTGTTAATTTCAACGGAACGAATGGAGCATCTCCAAGACGTTCTTTATTCCAAGCAAGTGATGGCAAGCTTTATGGAACAACAAATGCCGGAGGCGCCACTTCAGAAGGTGTAGCTTTCAGTTATGATTTAACTTCAACCACATTTACCAAACTTATTGATTTCAGCAGTTTAACAACAGGAGCTAATCCTGATTGTGAATTTGCTGAATCTCCAATGGCAGTTTCTGTAAACAATCTTAACGCTCAATCAGAACTTAACATCTATCCTAATCCTGCGAACAATTACATTACTATAGCAAATGGAAATAATGATGAAATAGTTCAGTTTACTGATATTTTAGGAAGAGACTTGGCAACCGTAAAAGTAATTGCTTTAGGAAAAACCACTTTGGATGTTTCAACTTATCCATCTGTGTTTTTTGCTAAAATGCATTCAGGTGTTGTGAAGAAGATTGTGAAAAAATAATTGTTGTAGATTGAACTTTAGTCGATAACATTTTTCTAACATTAATCTTGGGACTATCCTGTTAAAAATAGTATTATTTCTAACAGGATAGTTTTTTTTATTCCTACTCTATGAAAACATATACTGTATTATTCAAAATTATTAATTATTGTTTCCTCTTTCTAACCTCTTCATCCTTTGCTCAATGGACTTCTAATTCTGCAATCAACACCCCAGTTAGCATTGGCATCGGTAAGCAGCAAGAGTTACGACTTTGCAAAGATGATTTTGGCGGAGCATTCGTTGCTTGGAAAGATGGAAGATGCAATAGTGGTGCTGGGCCTAACGATATTTATGTTCAGCATTTTAATGCTTCTGGTTATGCACAATGGACCACTGGAGGTGTGGCACTTTGTACTGAATCAACCGACCAAAGTACGGCAGCCATCACAAAAGATATGACCGGAGGGGTTATTGTTGCTTGGTCCGATTGGAGAAGCGGTATAGAACGAGATGTTTACGCTCAACGAATCGATTCAATGGGAGTCGTTCAGTGGACACTTGATGGGGTTGGAATTGCGACTAAGACCATTCGAGAGCACAATGAAAAAATAATTAGTGACGATAATGGCGGTGCAATTATAGTATGGGAACAACAAAGTGGAGGACAATGGGATATTTGGGCTCAACGTGTTAGTCATACAGGAGCCATTTTATGGGCAGATGGTGGTATTCCTGTTTGTACGGTAAACGCAAATCGACTCAATCCCAAAGTCCAAAAAGATGGTAAGGGAGGTGCTTATATTACTTGGCAGGATTATAGAAGTATGACTGATTACGATGTTTATGCACAACGAATTAGTCCTTCGGGAGCACTATTATGGGGAGGAAATGGTATTGCTATTTGTACATCTGTTGGAGCGCAAGTTGATCCCAAACTTGATCCTGACACCATTTCTGGTGGCATTTATATTTCTTGGATTGATAACAGAACAGGAATTGATTATGATATTTATGCACAACGTGTGGATTCGATGAGTAGCGTGATGTGGGCAAACAATGGGGTACCAGTTACCACTGCAACTGGCAGCCAAACCGCTCAAGATATGCTTAGTACCTCTTCCACAAATGGAGTGATCATGACATGGAAAGATAAACGTAATGGTACAAATTATGACATTTTTGCTCAGAAGTTAAACCCATTAGGTATTCCACAATGGACTTCCAATGGAGTTGCGATTTGTACGTCAGCATACGATCAACTCAACCCTAATATTGTTACTGATAATTATGGAGGAGCTATAATTGCATGGCAAGATTCAAGTGCTTTAGATTGGGATATTAAGAGTCAGCGAATTGATGGTAATGGTATTATTCAATGGGCCACTAATGGAGTAATCGTTTCAAATGCAGTAGGTATGCAAACAGGGCCAAAATCGGTTTCCGATGGATATGGAGGTTGTATATATGCTTGGGAAGATAAAAGAGATGTTGTTTTGAATTCAACCGATCTATACGCTCATCATCTTTATTCAAATGGTTCTCCTTTATCTAATATCGGTATTAATGAAAATAATTCTATTTCAAATATCTCTTGTTATCCTAATCCGTTTTCTGGATCCATCAATGTTGATGTTGAATTATTATCTAATGACAAACTATCCATAACGATTGAAGATATATTGGGACGGATTATCCCTGTTGATTATTACGAAACATTATTACTTCCAAAAGGACAACATTCTTTTAAAATAGTTACCAATAAAGAGGATTTTTCAGAAGGTATCTATTTTGTAAAAATTACTGGAATAGGTTGGACGAAAACTATGAAAATGGTAAAGAATTAGTAACTTTTATATTGTTTTTTTCTATTCAAGAAAATAATTAGATATTTCGTTTTTTTGATTCATTAACTTCAATTTTTAAGATTTTAATAAATTTAAACATGATTAATTAAGATTGTTAATGCAAAATACCTTAATTTTGTAGCAAATTCATAGTGAGAGAATTCTCTTACTTTTCCATTCATTCATTTATCTTTTATAATTCCGTATGAAAAAAATAGTTGTTCCGATTGTTATCGCATTAACCATTTCTTTTGGTTTTGCTCAATCAACAAAACCTGTTGCAAAGCCTGCTGTTAAACCAAAACCTGGAACAACTGAAAAAGCCGTTCCGGCCGAAAAAACTGTTACACCTATTGCTCCTACAGTACCAGCTCCAAAACCAAAACCAGCTAAAGAAGAACCTCGTGTGGTTATGAGTAAGCCATTTCAAGAACCAGAATTTTGGACTAAATTATTGTTGATGAAAAGCGGTTTAACCTTAATGTTCGAAATCACCGACAGAGATGGTATGAAGGTGACTACCTTTAACGAAAAGCACGCAGGGGGTATTGCGAAACCACTACCCTTGAAAACCGTTATCAAGAAAATGCAATACACTGATGTTTTAGGTGTTTACGAGATAAATAATCAGGCCGTTGTTTTTATTCAGCAATTTGAGAAGCCAAATCCGCAGCTTATTCGAGTAATCCTAGATCCTAAATCAGGAAAATTAATTAGCGAAACCGTGATTGCTAATTTGCCAGAAATGAATGAAGGGGATGGTTTTGCAATGGCATTTGGGGGAGTTGATGCACCAGGTTTTGATGTGGTTAAAGACAATTCAAGTGACGCTTATTCGGTGGTTACGTACAATAGTTTTGCTTCGGATGCCAATCAAAGAATCGAGTTAGTAGCTTACGATGGATCACATAAAGAAACAGCTCGTGCTTTTTATAATTGCCCCAAAGAGTACACCAAACTAAGATATCTCAATGCTTATTCATATGGTACAGCCTTTACTTACATGGCTGTTTATGGGTTTAATGGAAATGAGTCCGATGGTGATTCGCGAATTTATTTGGCGAGATTAAAAAATGGAAACAACACTTTTAAAAGTGTGGAACTTGAGTATACCGATAGTTTTGATGAAACAAGTTGTGAAATGTCATTCAATAAAAAATCAGGATTGCTAAATTTTATTCTTTGTACCTCCATCAAAGAAAAGAAACACGATGATACACGAAGGGTTATTTTTCAGCCAGTACACCCCGAAGGTTTTAAACTAGACACAGCTTTCGACTTACCTTGTTCAAAAGTAAAAGAGTATGCAAAAAATAAATTGGGATATAAAAATGATTACGAGTCGTTGGTTATGGATATTTACTTGGATGATGATGGAAATTACCATGCTTTGTTGCAAAACACAACTATTGTTACCAAATATGGCAAAGGATACTCAACTTATAACTTAAAACTTGATGATTGGGGTTATGAGGTATTTGATAATTCAGGTAACGAAATTTCAGGAACAGCGTTCAATTTACACTACGATTGTGATGGTATTAATGCGTTACAAGGAGGTGCATGGTTTAGGTACCGACAAGCCAAAAAAGGGTTTAAACCTGCCGACCGTACTTTAGCCGTTGGGAAACTTAAGCATTGGTACAAAACGATTGATATGATTTATTCTTCGAAAGCGAATATTGTATTACTTAACGACAAGTCTGATAATTTTGATTTGCCAGAAAATAAAAAAGGTGCTTCGGTGAAAAGCATGGGAGATGTTACATCAATGATGTACCATATTCAAAGTGATGGCACATTCAAGAAAGAATATCTGTTTGGTAATCCAAAAGATAAAAACGATAATAAGTTTTGCAATTTCTATGCTTCGAGTTACAATCCAGAAACGAATGTTTATGCCACAATCATGACTGATGAAGGGCAAGACAAAAAAACATACGTGGTTTGGATAAAACTTTAGAAATTATTGGTGGATAATTCACCAATTATTTACTATATTTTCTAAATTTTAAATGTAATACTTTCGGAAAAGCTAAAGTAAAATTTTGAGATAGGCACAACTGGTTGTGTGTCGTAAATACTATTAAAATTAAATTCTATTCCAACGTGTTTTGTAATATTCACATTCCACTTCAAAACATTAGCAATACGAGGATAAATAAAATAATGGTCAGGTCGCGTTTGTAAAAAAGTGGTAAAGAACAAATCGCTGTTTTCACTTGTCTTTATTTCAAATTTTATGTAACTATTTGATTTGATGTATTGAATTTCAATAGCTCTTGAATCTTTTGGGATATTTATTGAGTCTGGCACTGCAGTGTAGTTCCAACGCTCTTGTTCATACATCAGACCTGTGGCAAGCACTAAATTAAATCGAGGGTGTAAATAATTATTCCATCTGATGTTCGCGCCACCAACTGAGCGGTTTTCAATCCCTCTTTTATTATCCCATTGATATTGTAAATACGATTCAGGATGAAGTTTGTTTTTATAATTGTGTCGGAAGCGAAGGTGAACAAAACCTATATTCAAGATATCGTCAGGGCCATTGTAAGTAAATCGAAAACTAGAGGATAGAATAAGTAATTCTTTTTCTTTTTGTAAAGTTGCATCCAAGGTATTAGTTGCGTCATAAATTGTAGTTTTTTGCTTATCGACTTCTAAACCACTTCCAAATACCAAATCGAATTTTGCATCTTTTTTGTAACCCGATGTATCAATTTTATCAATCGAAATAATCTGAGCATTTGCCTTGGTGAATATTCCAAGAATTATAGATGTGAAGATAAGTATTCCGTATTTCTGCATGACGTGTCAAAACTAAGTATTATTTTGTTTTGATTTATTTATTTCATCGTACGCTACCATTTCCTAATTTTGAAGTAACAATATAGTTAACTTGTTAAAAACTTTCCCGAAGGTATCTCATTCCCTTTTGTATTTTTACCTCGATGGCAATGAAAAACAGGAGTATGATAAAGAGCGCTACAGCAGAGGTTGAAACCCCTTTGATGAAGCAATACAACACCATAAAAGGGAAGTATCCTGACGCTTTGTTACTTTTTCGAGTTGGCGACTTTTATGAAACTTTTGGGGCTGATGCTATTAAAGCAGCAAATATACTAGGTATTGTGCTTACCAAAAGAGCGAACGGAGCTGCTTCCTTTGTGGAGTTAGCAGGATTCCCACATCATTCACTCGATACGTATTTGCCGAAGTTGGTTCGAGCTGGTCAGCGTGTGGCCATCTGCGATCAATTAGAAGATCCTAAACTTACTAAGACCATTGTAAAACGTGGTGTTACAGAGTTAGTAACTCCAGGCGTTTCATATAATGATAAAGTTTTAGACAATAAGGCCAATAACTTTTTGGCATCTGTTTACATTGCTGATAAAAATGCAGGGGTTTCTTTTCTTGATGTATCTACTGGTGAGTTTTTTATAGCTCAAGGCAACATAGAGTACATTGATAAACTACTTCAGAGTTTTCGACCCAATGAGGTGCTTTTTCAAAAGTCGAAAAAGAAGGATATTGTCGAACATTTTGGTGAAAAATTCTATATCTATGGAATTGATGATTGGGCCTTTGCAACTGACTTCGGTACCAATACCTTGTTGAAACATTTTGAAGTGAAATCATTAAAAGGATTTGGAATAGAAAAGCTTGACTCGGCAATAATAGCTGCTGGTGCGGCTCTACATTATTTAGCCGAAACGGCACATGATAAAGTAAAGCACATCTCCACCATTTCTCGAATTGAGGAAGAGAAATATGTGTGGCTCGACCGATTTACTATTCGTAATTTAGAATTGTTTGGTTCATACAATGAAAATGCAAAAACTTTGGTTGATGTGATTGACCAAACTGTTTCGCCAATGGGAGGCCGAATGATGAGGCGATGGCTTGCTTTGCCTTTGAAAGATAAAGCACCTATAGAGGAACGATTAGATATTGTTGATTATTTTTTATCAAAACAAGAATTCAATGATACAATTATTCAGCATATTTCGTTGATTGGCGACTTGGAACGTATCATTTCGAAAGTCGCAACTGCTCGTATTTCACCCAAAGAAGTGGTACAGTTGAAACGAGCATTGTCCGCTATTGAACCGATAAAGCGAGCTTGTGAAGACACTAACAACAAGGCGCTACAAAAGATAGCCGAGCAACTCAATCCATGCAAATCAGTGGTCGACCGAATTGAAAAAGAAATGATGCCCGACCCTCCTTACTTAGTGAATAAAGGCAATGTGATAGCTAATGGGGTGAACGATGAATTGGATGAATTGCGAAAAATATCAGGTTCGGGAAAAGATTACTTATTGCAGATTCAACAACGCGAAATTGAACGTACAGGTATTACATCGTTGAAAGTAGCCTTTAATAATGTTTTCGGATATTATCTAGAGGTAACCAATGTGCATAAAAATAAAGTTCCGACAGATTGGATGCGTAAGCAAACCCTTACCACCGCTGAACGATACATTACACCTGAACTGAAGGAATACGAAGAGAAGATACTTGGAGCGGAAGAAAAAATTCTTTCTTTAGAAGTTAAGATATTTAATGAACTCGTGCTATCATTAATGGATTTTATTCCTACTATTCAGTTGAATGCTTCACTGATAGCACGATTAGATTGCTTACTCTCTTTTGCAACCATTGCACAAAAAAACAACTATGTTCGCCCTCATGTTCACGAAAACAATATCATCGACATTAAGGACGGTAGGCATCCTGTTATTGAAAAACAATTGCCAATAGGGGAGGAGTATATTGCGAATGATGTGTATCTTGATAACGAACAACAACAAATTATCATCATCACAGGGCCTAATATGTCTGGTAAATCAGCATTGTTGCGCCAAACGGCACTTATCGTAATTATGGCTCAAATGGGTAGCTTTGTTCCCGCTAAACATGCAAATCTAGGTTTGGTAGATAAGGTGTTCACTCGTGTAGGCGCTTCTGATAATATTTCTTCTGGTGAATCTACTTTTATGGTGGAGATGAACGAAACTGCATCCATATTAAATAATCTTTCCAATCGTAGCCTCATCTTGTTAGATGAAATAGGTCGAGGAACTAGCACGTATGATGGAATTTCCATTGCTTGGGCCATTGCCGAATACATACACGAACATGCACTGAAAGCTAAAACACTATTTGCCACTCATTATCATGAATTGAACGAAATGACCACCACCATGCCTCGCATTAAAAATTACAATGTATCAGTGAAAGAGGTGGGGAATAAAGTGTTGTTCATGCGTAAGTTAGTGGCAGGGGGTAGTGAACATAGTTTCGGAATACACGTGGCTAAAATGGCGGGTATGCCTCGCATCGTTTTGGATAGGGCGAATGAAATACTCCTACAACTCGAAAAAACAAAAGATTCGGGAGGAAGACAAGAGTTAGGTGATAAAAAGAAAAAAGAAACAACAAATAAAGATGGTTGGAAACCTACAACTAGCAGTCAATTGAGTGGAGAGTCGATGCAATTAAGTTTTTTTCAACTTAACGACCCAGTACTTGAAAATATAAAAGAAGAACTTCAAAAAACGGACATCAATACACTAACTCCAGTTGAAGCATTGATGAAACTGAACGAGATTAAAAAAATGATAGGAGGTTAAACGCCTTCAAATTCGGGTTCCCAAGCGAAATATAATTCTTTCAAATATTTGTTTTCGTCTTTTGTAAGCTTTTTATCCGCCATTACCATTTTCACAGCGAAGTTCAAGAAATCAATACGTTCGCGTTCTGTCGAATCCTCATAAAAATCATTCATCGCATTATTGAAATGCAAGAAATAATCTTCTTTTGGAAGGTGACTGAGTACATCTTTTTCGTGATCGATGTCAAGTCGATTAGGCATCGAGTCTTGCAAATACTTTAAAAGCACCTTGCGTTCAGAGGCATCTTCTTTGCCATCTACATGCGACAGTATCACCAACATATGATATCCTGCCATTACTTTATTTAGTTTCACCATTGTGATAATATTTGATAGCATAAATGTAGGAACTTATTTAATACAAAACGAAAAAAATATTAACTTAATTTTCTGACGATTTTTAATAAATAATTTTGCTGATTAAAAAATTTACTTACTTTTGCAGTCCGAAATTTAAGCGAAAGTAGCTCAGTTGGTAGAGCGCGACCTTGCCAAGGTCGAGGTCGCGGGTTCGAACCCCGTCTTTCGCTCCAAGAGATAACCTTCTCTGAATAGGAGAAGGTTTTTTTTGAATACCTTGATTGCCCAGGTGGTGGAATTGGTAGACACGCAGGACTTAAAATCCTGTGTTCATTGCGAACGTATCGGTTCAAGTCCGATCCCGGGTACACAGAAAGAGACAAACTCATTAGTTTGTCTCTTTTTTTTGCATTACAATTTTGAAGTAATTCAAATTGTAAGTTTCATTATTCTATTTCTTGAAAACATCATCATTTATTCCTTTATTGATGATATAATTACTAAGGGTAATGAAGATGTTCCCTTTTCTGTCATTCTTTTTCTTCTCTTCCTCAGTCACTTTGGGATTATTAATATCCGCGGATACACTTTTTGGAATCTTGAATTTTTTTATGTCCACCGTAAACACCATTAGATCGGGCAATCCATAACTTTTTCTCTTAACTACTGGACATATCTCTACCGCCCTCCTTACAAGCGATGGCGAAAGGGAGGGTTATTGTATTACAATTTTTCTGTTACTAATATTTTTCTTCTCGTTTATTATTTGCACGAAATAAATTCCTTCATTCATTTCGTCTTTGGTAATTAGAAGTTCTTTGCCTGTAAAGTTTATCGTCTTAATTTCTTTTCCAACAGCATCTGTAATTATTATTGTCATGTTGTTTTGCTCTGCTCTAAAAGAAATTGTTGTTTGTGAATTGAAAGGGTTGGGATAAATATCCACACTCAATTCGTTTATTTCTTCAATTCCAACAGAAAATATATTCACACAAACAGAAGTATCTACACATCCATTATCAGTAATCATCACAGCATAATAACCATTATTTGAAGGAGTAAAAAACTGATTGGTTTCTCCCGAAATAATAGCATATCCGTTATTGCAATCTAACCATTGATAAGCGCCTATAGCGGAGTTTGCCATAAAGGTTGCATTGCCTGTGGTTACTGAAATATCAACAGTATTTATGGTAAGATTTATGGTTAATGTACTATCGCAGTTTGCCGCATTTGTAAGGCTTTGTGTATATGTGCCTGATGAAGTATAGGTTTGAGCATTTAATGTATAACTATCGCAGGCAGTTGCAGAAATGGTATTAGTTGTACTGTTTAAAATAGTTAGATTAATAGTAAGTACACTATCGCAGTTTGCGGCATTTGTAAGGCCTTGTGTATATGTGCCTGATGAAGTATAGGTTTGAGCATTTAATGTATAACTATCGCAGGCTGTTGCAGAAATGGTATTAGCTGTGCTGTTTGTAATGGTGAGATTTATAGTTATTATACTGTCGCAGCCACCTGCATTAATAAGTGTTTGGTTATAGCTACCTGATGTGGTATAAGTTTGGGAATTATAGGTGTAACTATCACAGGCTGTTGCAGAAAAAGAATTAGTAGTAGTTTGGCATTGGCTAAGCTTAACTACAAATACATCCTGCGAACCATTGCAGGTGAAATCAAGCGAAGTGGCATTAGGGTCTAAATCAATAGTGGCAACATATACACCAATTAAATGTATAGTACCTATTGCATCCACTTTCATATCCAGTACATCATCGTCTCCAATACTCCCCATTTGACCAACCCACATAAAATTACCGACACTACTCAATTTAAGCACAAAAACATCGATAGATGCGTTAAAACTGGTTAAGTCGTGTAATGCTGCACCGGAATCAAAATCGCCATTTCCCCTAAATTTACCTGCTATGTATATATTTCCGAAACTATCGAAGGAAACTATATTCCCAAAACTATAAGCCGCAGAACTTACTTTCTTTACAAAAACAAAATTTCCAACATTATCTAATTTAAGCACAAAAGCATTACCACCAAAAGAGCCCAACCCATTGTATGCTGCACCTGGGTCAAAATCGATAGTACCATCAAACTCTCCAGATGTAAATATATTGCCACTGATATCTACATCTATTGACAAACCAGTTAATGAAGTACTGCCTACAATTTGTTTCACAAAAACTAAATCTCCGTTAGTATCCAACTTTTGAATAAATATGTTTGGTGTGCCTCCTCCCGTTAATGTAGTAACTCCGGCACCCGGGTCGAAATCACCAGTTTCACTGAAATCGCCTATTGCATAAATATCTCCAGAAGGCATTACTTTCATATCGTTACAATAGGTACTTGCAAAGGCAGTACCTACTTGTTTTGCCCAAATAAAATTTCCGTTTACATCTAGTTTCAAATAATAAACATTTGCTGCTGTGCCTATTGCAAGCATATTATAGGTTGCTGCCCCTGGATTAAAATCGGGATCGTTATAATAAATACCCTGTGTATAAACGTTTCCGGCATTGTCGCTTTGTATTTTAGTTCCAAAATTAATTCCATTGCTACCACCCGAAATGTTTTTTGCCCAAACGTAATTACCTGATGAATTTAATTTCAGAATAAACGTATTGTCAATATAGCCGGGACCGGGATTAGTTAAATTTGCAACACTTGGACCAGGGTCAAAATCGACAACATACTTGAAAGTACCGGTAACATATACGTTATTTTGAGCATCAACAGAAATTCCATAGCCGGCATCAGCACCTAAATCGCCTATCTGAATTACCCATACAAGATTGCCGGAGGCATCTAACTTTTGAACAAAAATATCGGATGAATTAGGTGTCAATAAAGTTACACCTGCACCCGGATCAAAATCGGTAGGGGACGAAAAACTACCAGTTGTATACACATTGCCAGCTGCATCCACAGCGATTTCATCACCCGATTCGGTAGATGTACCTCCCATTGTTTTTGCCCAACTTAAATTTTGAGCATTTGTAATTGTGCAATAGCTCAAGGCTATCAATAGTAATGTTTTTTTCATTTTAATTCAAGTTGTTTTTTCATTTTTTATACTTTTTTCACCGCCAAGGTACGAAGGCACAAATATACAATAGTTGTGGGTTTATTCGTGTATGGCCTCGTCAACATGTATCCAGTCCTATTCATCATACATACCTGCCACAAAACCATCGAGGGAGATATGCATCAATACTATTAATTTTCTCATTTTTATTAGTTGCTTATTAATGCTTTCTATTGTCTATGGTTTGATGTATTGGTTGTGTTAATATGCGTTATAAACGCGTTATCCTACCGCCATCTATACAAAGTGGTAGCAGAAAAAAGAGATTCATTAATTTGTTCCTTTTAAAGAAGACATACTATTTCTTAGTTTTGTTAGTTCCGCCTCACTCTTTTTCGCTTTTGAATACATAAGGCTTATTCTTGAATGGAAGGAAGGAATGCGTTTCAGCATGTTTTGAAGTTTTAGATAATCTAATTGTTCTACTGGGGTAGTTTCCACATTCATTTTTGTGAATTCACTATCCATATAATTGAGTTGAACCGCATATTCTTTCATAAACAAATCAAATTCGTTTCTCAATTTCGATAATGAATCTAATATTATTGTCCCATCACAGATTAAATGGCGAAGGTCTTCAAAGGCCTTTTTCGTTTTAGTTTTGTCAGGATTAGCTCCTCTCCAAGCTGCGAGCGGAGCGTTTCTCCCATCTTTGTTGCCTGAAGAACCTAAATAGTTGATGGAGGTTTCAAATAAATAATTCAATTCTTCAAATACTTCCTGCGAATAATCAATAATAGTTTGCAACTCGTTACAATTTTGTTGTATTTTTTCATTTAAATCAAAATTGTCTAATACTGTTTGTTTTGCTTTTTCTTTGTTCATTTTTTTAGTTTGAACATGTTGTTAATCGTAATTATACTCTTTTAGCTTGGTTTTTCTGATGTCTACTTCGTAACGAAATATGGCTTGACTCGACAAATCTTCAATCATTTCTTTACAAAATTGAAGCATACTGTCTTTAAATTGCTTTCGCTTGGGTTTGTCATTTTTAAATGCATGTACAAAACGATAAGGTTCGTGCGAACTGAGCAATTTCTGAGCTATGTCGAAAGAAGTTACGAGGGTAATTGTATCTGTGAGGTTGAATAACAGACACTCTCCTAAGGGAGTAATATCTATTTTGTGAATAAGAGCAACCATGTTTTTGATGTGAAGAAGTTCATCGTTTCGCATTGCAAATCCATAACTGTTTTGCAAATCTCTATACCCTTCTAATGCTATTGCAATAGCAGCCTTTGACATCAAAGCATCATGTGCCTCTTTTTGAAGTGATAGTACTAGTTCCATATTTTTTTATGAATAGGAAGTCCAAAATTACAAATAATACTATTTTATTCTAATTATTTTTTAGGTTTTTGCCATGTATTCTGTTTGTTAGCTATTTTTTTTCACTGCCAAGGTAAGACGACAGAAAGATACTATAGCTGCTACTTATTCGCGTATGGTTTCGTAGTGAAGGGCAATTACTCCGCCCGAAAATGTTTTCGATTCTAATAGTTTCAATTTGGTTTTTGGGAATACACCCCAAAATAATGGCCTTCCATTTACAAGTAATATAGGATTAACAAATAACCAAAACTCATCAAGAAGTCCTTCGTTTTGCAATGAATGAACTGCACGTGGACTTCCGAACAATAAAATGTTTTTCCCTTTCTGTTTTTTTATTTTATTGATGTTCGCTACTAGTCGGTCGCTGATAACGGTAGTGTTGATAAGCCCTTTTTCGCTCATGGTGCGCGATAAAACCAGTTTTGAAACTTGGTTGTACCAAGCCGCATGTTCGATATCGTGTTTCGATGCGTTGGGCTGTTGTGCGGCAGTAGGCCAATAATTCTGCATCATTTCGTAGGTAATACGACCATAAAGCGCTGTGTCGGCTTGGTTTGTCATGGTGGCCACAAAATCGAAGATGGCCTCGTCAACATGTATCCAGTCCAATTCATCATTCATACCTGCCACAAAACCATCGAGGGAGATATGCATCAATACTATTAATTTTCTCATTTTTATTAGTTGTTTATGATTTGATATTTTCTGTTGTTTTTGTTTTTTTTGTATTGTTTTTGTTTATGCGTTTAAAAGGTATTATCCTAACGAACTCGTTAAAAACGAGGGGGTATCTGAGTTTTTTAAAATTTATTTGGTTAAACTTCATTTAATAATCTCTCTAATTCATATGAATTTTCAATCTTTCGACTCTCCAATTCTTGAAAAAGTAGATAAGGCCGTTCGATTATTTTAGTATTAATCCTAGAAAAACAATCTTTTGCTAAAAGATGGAAATGTTGTTTTGCTTTTTCATCATCTGCTGTTCTGGAAACAATAAGCCTACATGTACCAATTCCTATCATTAATAATGCATGTTTTATTGGTTCTTTCCCATAATATTCTAAGAACATTTTATCTACAAATTGTTTGCATGTACATTTTTCAATTTCAATTTTATCATCCTTATTTATGAGCTTAATATTAACCCAATAATTCATTATCTGTAGTTGAAAGTAATCGTCAGAGTCATAATTATCTAGATGGTCGCCATATGCTTCGATATAGTGCAGTCCGAAACCTGCCGATAAATATTTTTGAAACCATTCTTGCTCAGGAACCTTTAAAAAGGGTTTTTCTTTTTTTATAACTTCCTTAATTAATTGTTGCGTTATGTATTCAGTGCCATTTGAAGTGTTAAGCGAAAATTTGTCGGCAAGGGAAGGCGAATAACCTACAACATCTTGAAATGTAACATTGTGCCAAATTGGTAATATTGTTTTGCCATTAATAAGTTCAATTGTACTTAAGGCATTTAGTTCCTTTCGAGGCCACTTTTTATTAAAAAAATTGTTGCTTAGAATGATTACCCCAAGACTGCTTTTGCTTAATCCTTCTTCAATTTTTTCAGTTAATGAATCACCTATGCTAAGGGAATATTCGTCATACCATACAGTTAGATTATTTTTAATAAGTAAATCTGCAAGCGGTTTAGCAATTTCCTTTTTATCTTCACTTGCATGCGAAATAAAAATATCATATTTCATAATTCCGATTTTAGTTTATTTTAGGACTTCACTTTGAATAATTATACCTCGGCTAATCAGCACTTAGCTGGATGCTAAGCTCAACTTGGGAAAGCGATTCGTTCGGTTAGCCTTCAATTTTCATTTGTTAGCCGCTCGCTGTTTTTTATTCTTCATTTTTTTCATCCCCTTCTTCTATTTCATCATCTTCATTAATACCGATAGCAATAGCAAACTCTTGTAATTTTTCGGTTTTGTCTTTAAGGCGTAATTGACGAATATTTGCTTTCAAATCTTCAGCATCATTCCCTGCCGTATTTATTTTTTTTACATATCCATCTCTATTCTCTAAAATAAGTGCTAAACAATTCGCATCTGTAATTACTACATTTAAAATATTACGAGTAATTGCTTCGTCCCTGAAATCCATTTTATTAATAAAATCAAAATGCACTACAAAATATGCAAATAATTCAGGCGAAATAGTCTTTGTTTTATTACAAAAATCATCACAAATTGTTTTGATTGTAGGTTGAAGCTTATCTTTCTTAACATTGTTTATTATAGTGTCCAAGGCACTACCGAGTGTTGGAATTGATTGTGTACCTGCTGCAATATCTATTAAAATTCTTTTGCAAAAATCTATTAAGTTTTCAGGAATAGATTTAAGAATATTACCCTTAATTAGTATTGAGGCGCAATTGAACCAGTAATATGATGGGGTATTTTGTTGACCGTATAATTCATCAACAGTAATATTTTCTAGTCTTGTAATTGCTGTTTTATTAATGTGTGCTGTTAATTTGTTATTTAAATTAGAAGAATATTCGTAAAAGGAGTATTGAGGAATTAGAGATTCTATATTTTCAGTAGTTATTTCTTTTATAGATTCTTCCCAGTTTGAGAGTTCATTAAGAAAGGAATCCGCGCTAATGTTTAAGGCAGTTGAAATTTCTTGGAAAAAAGGAATTATATCTAATATGTTCGCAACTTCACCATAAGATTTTTCAGTCATTATTTTAACTGATTTCCTCAATAATTCGCTGTCCCAATCCTTTGACAGTATTAATAAATCACCATATTCCTTATAGTATTCTAATCGTTCAGCAACCTTTTCATCTAATCCTTCTGTCCACTCTGTATTGATTAATTGATTGGAGAGTTCCATGGCAACTAAATGATAATAAGCTTCGGAGTTTTTATCCCTTATTTGTTCATAAAAAGATTTAATCTGTTCTTTGGTAAATTGCTGCTTTAATGGTTTTTCTTCTGATATTAAAGTATATACTTTTATTATTCTATTAAAATAAGAAAAATCCATTTCATTATCCGTTATTAATTTCACTATCGTGCTTTCAAAATCTTTAAATGAATAGGATTCATCTTTTATCAAAAACTCAATAAAATCAAAATTAGATATAACGTCAACTGACCATTTAATTAAATGTTGGTTTAATTCATTGTTGTTACATAATAACTTAAATTCTTTATATTCTTCTTTTGCTTCATTCAAGTATTCTACTATTATTTCAGCAGAAACCACTTTATTCTGAATGTAATTCGTAATGGAAACGTTAAGATTGTTTT
>CAIWDF010000240.1 GCA_903911435.1 uncultured Bacteroidota bacterium | reverse complement strand
TATTTTTGATTGTTAAAGGGGGTCAAAAGCTATATAATGAATAAGCAGATATGGAGATGATATATCACTATGAAGATACCGAATTATAAAAATGTAATACTGGCCGGGAGGTAAGCCCGGCTTTTAAGTTTATTAATAGGGGAAATCGATATTTAATGTTCCTTTTGTTTCTAGGGTTTATCCTTATGCAAACAAATATTTGCTTCGCTCAAAAACAGACGAAAAAGGATTTAGAAAACAAAAAGAAACAATTACAAAAAGAGATTGAGAACACTAATCAATTACTTTCAGAAACAAAAAAGAATAAAAAACTTTCGCTGAATCAATTGGTAATGCTTAATAAGAAGATTAGTGTACGTGAAGAATTAATCGCTACCATTAATAAAGAAATTTCTGATTTAAATTACCAAATAAACGATAGTAATGAATCTATCAAGGTGCTTCAGAATGACTTGACAAAATTAAAAAGCGAATATGCAAAGATGATTTATTATGCATACAAGAATCAAGATGCATATAGTAGATTAATGTTTGTATTTGCCGCAAGAGATTTCGAGCAAGCATTTTTACGACTAAAATATTTTCAGCAATATAGCGAATACAGACACAAACAAGCTGAACGCATTTTAAGTACTAAAAAAACATTGAACGAAAAAGTACAAGATTTAGAAAGTAAAAAAACAGATAAGCATGTTTTGTTAGGCAGTCAAGAAAATGAAAAAAACAATCTCACCTCAGAAAAAAGTGAGAAAGAGCAAGTGTTCTCGCAGCTGCAGGATCAAGAAAGTAAATTGAAGCGAGATTTAGAAAAGAAAAAGAAAGACGCAAAAGAGTTGCAACAGGCTATTCAACGTGTTATTGCAAAGGAACTCGAGAAAGCACAAAAAGATGCAGAGACTGCAAATCAACCGAAACCACAAAAACTAACGCTTACTCCCGAGTCGCAACAACTCTCAAATTCATTTGCAAGTAATAGAGGAAAGTTGCCGTGGCCTGTAGCAAAAGGAATTATTAGTGAACGATTTGGAGTACATCCGCATCCATTAATGCCAAATATTGATATCAATAACAATGGGGTCGATATTTCAACAAGTGCAGGTTCTCTAACTCGGGCAGTATTTGATGGAGAAGTAAAAGCAGTGGTTAATATGCCTGGTGCAGGTCAATTTATTTTGATACGTCACGGTGAATTCTTGACAATCTATTCAAACCTTAAAGACGTCTACGTGAAGGTTGGTGACAAAGTAAAAACGAAACAGAATATAGGATCAATTGTTTATGACGAAGATGATTCGAAAACACTTCTTCATTTCGAGGTTTGGAAAGGACAAACTAAAATGGATCCAGAGGACTGGCTTTATAAGAACAATTAGTTTTTGAATATCCTAAAACAAAAAAGCCCTTACGGGCTTTTTTTGTTACAATAACGTTTAACACGTTATTATTTTTTCTCAGCTGGTTTTGCGTCAGCTTTTTTAGGCTCAGCTTTTTTAGCATCATCTTTTTTAGCGTCATCTTTTTTAGCGTCATCTTTTTTAGCAGGTGCTTCTTTTTTAGCATCTTCTTTCTTTGCAGCTTTTGCATCATTTTGAGCAACTCCTGCAACTGTACTTAATGCAAATATTGCACAAGCAACTAAGGTCATTGTTTTTTTCATTGTAATGTTTTTTAAATTATTTGTTTAATGAATTATATAGTAAAAGTAAACTAATTTCGTACCGAAAAATCAAGTTTACAAGAGTTTAACATTTTTTAATAATTCAATATTCCACCAACAGAATGAATTGTAAGTTGCTTTTTATCGCTTTTTTCTACTCTTCCAATTATCTTTGCATCTACCTTAAAAGATTTTGAAATCGAGATGATATTGTCTGCTATTGCAGCTGCTACGTAAAGTTCCATGCGATGTCCCATGTTAAATACTTGATACATTTCTTTCCATTCTGTTCCACTTTGCTGCTTTATCAGTTCGAATAAAGGAGGAACAGGAAATAAATTGTCTTTAATAATGTGCAAATTATTGATAAAGTGAAGTATTTTTGTTTGCCCACCACCACTACAGTGAACCATTCCGTGTATTTCAGCACGATATTTATCTAGTATCGATTTGATAATTGGAGCATATGTTCTTGTTGGTGAAAGCACAAGTTTACCTGCTGTCACAAACTCTTCAACTAGCGATTCAGTTTTTATTCTATCTGTGAGATTGATGTTCCCCGAATAAACAAGATCTCTCGGTACAGAAGAATCAAAGGTTTCTGGATATTTGTTGGCAAGAGATTTATCAAACACATCATGTCGTGCTGAAGTTAAACCATTGCTTCCCATTCCTCCATTATACTCTGTTTCGTATGTCGATTGACCATAAGAAGCTAAACCAATTATTACATCTCCTTCCGCAATATTAGCATTATCTATCACCTCACTTCTTTTCATTCTGCATACCACAGTTGAATCAACAATAATGGTACGAACAAGGTCTCCAACATCAGCAGTTTCTCCTCCTGTCGAATGAATTCCTATACCGTATCCTCTTAACTTTTCTAGAATACTTTCTGTTCCATTTATTAATTCTGAAATAACTTCACTTGGGATTAAATTTTTGTTTCTCCCAATAGTGGATGAAAGCAATATGTTGTCAATAGCTCCTACACACAATAAATCATCTGTATTCATCACTATAGCATCTTGTGCTATTCCTTTCCATACCGATAAATCACCCGTTTCTTTCCAGTAAGCATAAGCCAAAGAAGATTTAGTGCCTGCTCCATCGGCATGCATCACGATGCAATAGTTTTCATCTCCACTTAGGTAGTCAGGAACTATTTTACAAAATGCTCTAGGAAATAATCCTTTATCTATTTTCGAAATAGCATCATGAACATCTTCTTTGGATGCTGACACTCCTCGTAAATTATATCTATTATCTATACTCATATTTTTATAAAAAAACATCCCGTCCCGATTACAATCAGGACGGGATGTTTACTTGTTAGTGAATAATTAATTATTATTCATCATCATCTTCTTTCTTCGCGTCTTTTTTAGGATCTTCTTTTGGAGCATTCGGATTTACATAATCTTTACGAAGTACAGAGAAAACGGTACGTCTGTTTTTCTGCATCAATGCTTCGTATTCTTCCTTCGACTTTCCTTTTGAAATATTGTCAATGTATTTTTGAGTGAGTGTATAAAGTACTTTTCCTGTAGAATCTTTAACTTCTAACGGACGTGATGCAGCATACCCTTTAGGAACCATACGCTCAATTGGAATTCCTTTCGAAACCAAATAATCAACACAAGCTTTAGCACGATTCTCAGATAACTCTTGGTTTTTCTTAGGATCTCTGTAATCGGTGTGTGCACTTAATTCAATAACTAATGTAGGATTATCAACTAAGGTTTGATATAAGAAATCTAACGAATCTTTTGACTCAGGGCGTAAATCGTATTTTGCTAAGTCGAACAGTACATCAGGGAAACGAATTTCTCTTTCAATAGGAACTAAACAAAAATCATGCTTGAAGGTTTTTGCTTCTTCAACACCTACAGTTGTTTCTTTTGCTTTGTCCGAACTATTTAAGAAGCCTAAAGGTGCTAATTGTGTTTTAACATCTGATCCAACAGAAGTAGAGATGATATAAGACGTGCCAGGATTGATAAAACGGTCTTGGCCATTTTCTGCAAATTTGTAATATCCAGCAGCATCTGTTTTTGCTTCTACCGAAGAACCATCAGAACCAACTAGTTTTATAGTAACGTTTGGAACTGTTTCTTTGAATTTACAATCAGTTACAACTCCTTCGATTGTAAATAACAATGGAGGCAATACAAAATACCAAATATCATCTTTTCCTTTTGTTCCTTCACGGTTTGATGATAAATAACCTCTTTCTTTTTTGCCTTCGAAAATAATTCCGAAATCATCTGCAGCAGAGTTGATAGGATATTTCATGTTGGTAACATTAGCCCATTGGTCTTCTCCTTTTTTCTCTGCTTTAAATATATCCAATCCTCCCATTCCTAAATGTCCGTCTGACGAGAAATATAGAGTTCCATCTTCGTGAATATAAGGCCAAACATCATTCCCTGGGGTATTAATGTTAGGACCTAAGTTAGTTGGTGTTGCCCATTTTTTATTTTTTTTGTCATATTTCGACATCCAAATATCATTTCCTCCTTGTCCTCCTGGCATATTCGAACAGAAAAACAAAGTTGTCCCATCAGCCGAAATTGACGGTGCTGCATATTTAATAGAATCGTTATCGCAAAAAGAAAGCTTTTCAGCTTCTCCCCATGTTGTTCCTTTTTTAGTTGAAACCCATATTTGGTTATAAGTTATTTTTTTGCTGTCAGTCAAACATTTTGTGAAAAACATCATGTCTCCCTTTTTGGTTAGCGATGGAGTTCCTTCATTATCTTTGGTGTTAACCAATCCATCCAATGAAACAGGTGTACTCCACTTCGCATTTTTATCCATCGATGTTTGAAAGATGTCACTGTAGTTTTCTCCTATTGTTGGATCTTCTGAACTTCCAGTTCCTCCTGGACGCATTGAGGTAAAATATAGTTTATTGAATTTCTTATCTGCATAAGCTGGTGCGAAATCAGGGTCTTTACTGTTGATTTGAACCATGTTCTCCACTTTGTAACGTGTTGGTTTATCTTTCCATTGTTGAGCCAACTCACAAGATTTTGCACCATCTTTCCCTTTTTGATCCGAAGGACTTGCTTTTTGAAAGTTCTTGTATTCTATCAATGCTTCGTTGTATTTTTCTTGCGCTTTTTTAGCTTCGGCCAAGTGTAATATAGCTACTGCGTCTGGATAATTTGCTTTCACAGCCTTTGTATACCATTGTTCTGCTTGTTTGTTATCTCCAATCAAACGATAGCATTCGGCAGTCATAAAAATAATCTTTGCCTTTTCTTCTTTCTTCTTTGCCTTTTCATATGCTTTCTTGTAAAGCTCAATTGAATTGAAATACTCCATGCTAGCAAATGCTTTTGCGGCTTCAGTAGAATAATTCTTTTGGGCTTTTACACCAGTTGATAATAAAAGGGCTACCGCCATCGCAGTAGTAATTTTTGTAAGTATCCTCATAACAGTTTTTAATTATTTTTTACTGATTAATGGGTGCTAAAATAAATAAATAATCTATTCAAAAGCTTTTTTTTTTACTTTATATTGAATACTCCAACGTGCAAAAAGTAAAAATCCCTGCAAACATCATGTTTACAGGGACTATTTACCTTCATAGTGTTATTTCGTAAATAATAACTCTCTATACTTTGGAAGTGGCCAGCTTTCATCATCTACAATCAACTCTAATTTATCAACGTGATAGCGGATGGTATCAAAATACGATTTCACTTTGTTGCAGTATTCCGAAGCTTGTTTCTCCACATCGGTGATAACATTTGCTTTTTTCCTCGCTTCGGTCATCTCGTCTACTTTTGTTTTGATGATGTTGATGTGTTCCGAAATCTCCGTAATCATTTCAAGTTGTATTTGTGCGTTTTTCTTGAAATCAGCAGCATTCATTATTTCCTTTAATCCTTTTACATTTTCTATCAACGAACTTTGATATTTAATGGCTGTAGGTATAATGTGGTTCCAAGCTAGGTCGGCCATCACGCGCGATTCTATTTGTATCTTCTTAGTATAAGTTTCTAAATAGATATCGTAACGAGCATGTTGTTCTCTATCATTCATGATGTGATTGCGCACAAAAATGTTCAACGTGTTGGTTGATACAAACGCTTTTAATGCTTCAGGGGTGGTTTTGAAGTTCGATAAGCCTCTTTTTTCGGCTTCTTTCACCCATTCTTCGCCATATCCGTTGCCTTCGAATCTTATTTTTTTCGAATCGATAATACATTTTCTGAGTATTTGGAAAATAGCTTCATCTTTTTCAACATTCTTTGCTATCAAATCATCAACTTCGCGTTTGAATTTGATTAATTGATGTGCAACAATGCCATTGAGCACTGTCATTGGTCCTGCACAGTTGGCTGATGAGCCTACTGCACGAAACTCAAACTTGTTTCCGGTGAAAGCAAATGGCGAAGTACGGTTTCTATCGGTATTGTCCAATAAGATATCAGGTATTTTTCCAACGCCTAGTTTCAATGCAGTTTTTTCGTCAGGACTCATTTTGCCTGTTTTCACTTTTCTTTCCAATTCATCCAACACGTTCGATAGTTGTGTTCCTAAAAACACCGACATGATGGCTGGTGGTGCCTCGTTAGCTCCTAATCTGTGGTCGTTATTGGCCGAAGCGATACAAGCACGTAACAAATCGGCATTGTCGTGAACAGCTTTTACCGTATTAATAAAGAAGGTTAAAAACTGAAGGTTGGTTTTTGGCGTTTTTCCTGGACTCAATAAGTTTTTACCTGTGTTGGTACTCATGCTCCAGTTGTTGTGTTTACCACTTCCGTTTACTCCGGCAAATGGTTTTTCGTGAAGCAACACTCTGAAGTTGTGTCTGCGCGCCACTTTCTCCATTACGTCCATCAACAATTGATTATGATCCACCGCAAGGTTACATTCTTCAAACACGGGTGCACATTCAAATTGGTTTGGCGCCACTTCGTTGTGACGTGTCTTAATAGGTATCCCCAATTTCAACGATTCGATTTCGAAATCGCGCATAAATGCGGTAGCTCGGTCAGGTATGGAGCCAAAATAGTGATCGTCTAACTGTTGTCCCTTTGCCGGTGCGTGACCAAACAGTGCTCTGCCCGTCATTGCCAAATCAGGACGTGCCATGAACAAAGCTTCGTCAACCAAAAAATATTCTTGTTCCCAACCTAAGGTTGCAATTACCTTTGTTACGTTTTTATCGAAATATTGACATACATCTACGGCCGCTTTGTCCAACACATTCAAGGCTTTTAACAATGGTGTTTTGAAATCGAGCGCTTCTCCGGTGTACGATACAAATATAGTAGGGATACACAATGTTTTTCCCATTACAAATGCTGGCGAAGTAGGGTCCCAAGCGGTATATCCACGTGCTTCGAACGTATTTCTTATACCTCCATTCGGAAAACTAGATGCATCAGGCTCTTGTTGCACCAATTGGCCTCCTCCAAAGCGTTCGATGGCTCTTCCGCCTTCGGTAGGTTCAAAAAAAGCATCATGTTTTTCGGCTGTAGTGCCTGTTAATGGTTGAAACCAGTGGGTATAGTGAGTTGCTCCTTTGGCGTTGGCCCATGCTTTCATGGCTGCTGCCACTTGGTCGGCCATTTTGCGTTCTATCTGTGTGCCGTGCTCCATGGCTGCCATCACGCTTTTAAACGCTTCGTCCGACAAATACTCGCGCATGGCATCAATGCCAAATACGTTTTCGCCAAAAAATTCCGACACTTTGGTGCTCGGAAGGGTTACATTTACTGGTACTCGCGATAGTACCGTTTCTAGTGCTTTAAATCTGTGAAATGCCATAAGATTGTGTTTTTTGAATTATTGAACTTTATTTTTCGACACAAAGGTATGTTTTTTGGCATACGTAGTCGCCTTTTTTTGCAAAAAATTTATCAACAGGTGTTAAAAAGAGGGGGTAAGTTTCAAAATAATCACTATTTCTAATTTTTATATCAAAATAAATGGGGGTGAAGTGCAAATAAGTGAAAACAGAGTTTGGAAGCAAAAAGGGGATGGCAACTTTTTTTTCGCATACTATTTTCTTTTTTACTCCCCCTAAAAGAGGGGGTGAACCGAAAAAAAGTAGAAGATTTGATAACTTACACAAGTTCTTTTATCCAACAACCAACAACTAAATTTTGGGCAGGTAGTTTCTCACTCTTCGGTTTCTTTCCTCCTGCTATCCGCTACAAGTCCGCCCCTCGCACAAGCCCTCCCGCTTCGGGCTTTTCGCTGCTATCAGGTGCATTTAGTCAGCGCATCACTCTTCGTTATCCAACCATTCTTATTTCGTAAAGTTCAAAAAAAAGCCCCAAACATCTCTGTTCAGGGCTTCCCTTATTCGTAAATTCCTAACATTCGTATTTCGTAAAGTCAGTTATTCCTTCACAACTTTTTTTCTTATTACTCCCTTTTCCGTTTCCACTTCTACAAAATAAACTCCTGCCTTCCACGCACTCACATCTATTGCCTTTTCGCTAGTCGCTATTCGCTCTAGCTTTAGCACTTCTTCGCCTAGTACATTATATATATGTATGGCTTTTAGTGGTTGGTTAGTGGTTAGCATTATTTCATTTGTTGCTGGGTTAGGGCTTAGGCTTAGTTCTCCCTTTTCAATTTTCTCCACACCTGCTATACTATCACAATCTATTACGCTTACATCATCTATGTAATAGTAAGCATTATTACCAACCCAACCTCCTCCAACACTTTGAAAATTGGTAGTTGCTAAGCTATGAAAATTACCAATAGTTATAAATCGCTCTTCTCCATCTGCAACAAAAGTGCCCGAAACCCGCATCCAAGCATTTTTACTTGTTAAGTAGTTTGTATTCGGATTTTCAATTTGAGGATTTACATTTATTATTGCGTTGTGATTGCTATTATCGAGCAAACTATCATGTGAAAAATAAGCACCTAAATTCGTTATTGCTATTGACGAAAAAGAATCTGCCAATGAAACATAAAATTCTACACAATATGTTTTCCCTTGAACAAGTGGGCTTAAAAGCGAACTCTCAATATATTCTTCATAATTATCTGGGGCGGCATACACACCTATTCCAGCATATCCTGCTCCCGTTCTTGGATTTTGATAACCAACTAAGTTTGCTGGAGCCCAACCACAAATATTATATAAGTCGGAACTAGAGCTATTATTTACATTTCCATTATAAGTGCAAGGCTGAAACCAATAATTTGCAATATATATATATCCCATACCACTAGGACAATAAATGGTATCTTCAAAACTTGGGTTGTGAACAAGGTTTTGAGAAAAACCCTGAATACTATGAATACTGAATATAATAACTAAATATTTTTTCATTTTTAAAAAACCTTCCTTTGCATTACAAAAGTAATACAAAGGAGGGTGATATTAAGATTATTGTTTAAGAATTATTAATTTATCTGTCTTAATTTTTCTGTCGTTTGCCTTTATTTCATAAAAGTAAGCTCCCGCATTCAATTGTGTTTCATCAATATTTATAGAAGAATTTCCACTAATAAAACGATGCTTACTAATAAGTTTTCCCGCAATATCATATATTGATAGTTCTCCATTTTCACCATCTGATAGACGATACGATAATGTCATATTTCCATCGTTAGGATTTGGGAAAAGCACAAACGAATCATTTACAACTGGAGGTAAGTTAGTGGTATGGTGATTTATTAAATGTTTGTCTTTTATCAAACAAGAATCAGAAAAAGTAGCAATATCATCAATAATAAAATCGTATAATGCTCTCGCCTGTAGTACCGCATCTCCACCAAGGTTGAAACATTGCGATGCTACGCTGTAAGCCAATATGCTATCGGAAGAAGTATAAACATAGTTGCTATCCAATTCTGGTTGCAATAATAAATAAGTAATGATTTTTTTATTGTTTTCCATCAAATTAGTAGGGATAAAATTATTGTTATCTGTATTCGCGCCTTGTTTATCGCCAAGTTGCAATTTGTTTTCTATCTCCACTATTTTACCGATATTGGCATAAAATGTAGTATCATAAAAGCTCGAAAGTGTGGTGTCTTGGTCTTTCAAATTAATACTATCTTTTAGTTGTTGATACGCAAATTTTTTCATCATCCATTGCATCACATCTCCAAAGTCTTCGCTAGCATTACTATCTGTTACCATGGTTCGTATTGCTGTCACAGCATCATCAAAATTTCCATCCCCTTCAGTCGCTATACCCGGAAAGTTTCCGTTACAGTTCACACTATAAACATATGCAGGTACACCTCCTACAGGATAAATACCTACATTATAGCTATAAGCTGGACTAGACAAAAAACTACCATTTTGGGCAGAAGTATTTGGGTTTGTAGGATTACCGTTTCTGACAAAAAATCTGGAGTAACTATTAACATTATTGGTAGCACTCACATTATCTACAAAGGTTTTGAAACCTTGTGCTGGATAAGGACCGAACCAATAATTTTCACTCGCACTTTCAGGTACATTTATAACATTACCATGAGAATCTATATACGCATAAGCATTATTACCTTGGTCATCTATTTTAGCTCCGCTATACATATACAAACCATAACAAGCGGAATGCAATTGGTTGTAAAAAACTTTAGTTCTTTGAAAAGCACTTTGTCGGCAATCTCCTTCAAATTCTATTGATTTTGTAACATTATCTATATAATTTGTCATCCTTTAATGCAAGCGAATGTAAATTACCTGCTGCTATTTCAATTACATTAGTCAAGGAATTAACATTGAGAGGTGTATTACTACTAAAAGTAGTACCAACGCCAAGCTCTCCTTTGGGATTTGGTCCCCAAGCCCACACAGTGCTGTCACTTCTTAATGCCAAACAATGCAAACCTGTACTCGAAACTGCTTTGATATTAGTTAATGATGATATTTGTATCGGTAATGTAGTATCATTACTATTCCCTACACCTAATACACCTCCCAGATTCCCTCCCCATGACCAAATTCTACCATCACTCTTTAATGCAAATGAATGATAGCTGCCACCTGTAACTGATATGATACTATACAATCCAGTCGCATAGGTTGGCAATGTTGAGTTCGTAATGGTTCCATCGCCTAATTGCCCATAATTGTTACTTCCCCATATTTTCACACTTCCGTCATTGCAAATTGCTAAAGTATGTCCATACCCTCCTGCAATGACTTGCGAACTAGTAATGTTATAATTCAGACAAAGAATAACAAGACAAAACAGTACACACCTTAATTGACTTCGTCTAATCATCCTATTTAAGTACTATAAATTTCTTCTGACTACCCGCAAACGCGAGCGTGTTTCGCTCGTGTTGCATATTCTGTGGCGTCTCGCCACAACACATTGTTTTTTCAATCACAAATATAACATTAATATCACCCCATAAAAAAAATCCCACAAAGGTTCCCCTTCGCAGGATTTTA
>CAIWDF010000239.1 GCA_903911435.1 uncultured Bacteroidota bacterium | reverse complement strand
TCCTGATGGACGTGCTGTTACTGAAGCGGTGGCGGTATAGCTTGACCCGTCACATCCCCCTGCGGTTGGTGTGATGGTATAGGTTACTGTTCCACTTAAATCTACACTGCCATCGTTGTACAACACTTCGGAGATGCTGTTTCCACTTTGTGTGGTTGAACTAAATCCGCTTGTTCCTGCTGTGCCACTTGCTGACCATGCAAAGGTATTGATGCCTGGTGCGCCTGTTGTTAAATCAAACGTTGGTGCATATCCATCGCAAACGATATCTGATGATGGGGTAGATACGCCTACTGGGGTTGGTTTAACAGAGATAGTCGGTGTTAAACTTGCATTGGATGTACATCCGTCTGCTGTTGGTGTAACGGTATACTTAATGGTTCCTATAGTTGTATTGGTGGTATTGCTCAATACATCATTGATAGTTGCTCCACTTGATATTGGTGAAGTTCCTGATACGATTCCACTATTGTTCGATTCGAACCAATCAAAGGTTGTTCCTGATACAGATGAGCTTAACGCTACGTTTGATGGTAAACCACTACAGATGGATGCACTTGGTACGGTGAACTGTACGTCTGGTAATGGTTTTACGGTAACTACCGCTGAACCACTTCCTGCAGCGTTAGCTGCACAATTAGCATCATTAATTATTGATACTGTAAAAGTAGTCTGAGCTGTAGGAGAAACAGAAACTGAAGCAGGATTGTTTGATGTTGAAGCCGAAGTTCCTCCATTGACACTATATGTCCAAGGTCCTGTTCCTGTAAATGATACGTTAAGATTCGCAGATGTTACGTTTCCTGCATTACCTCCTGCAGCACATATAGAAGTTGTTCCACTAATTGAGGCCGTAGGGATTGGATTAACAACCACTGTTGCTGTTGCAGGCAATGATGTACAACCGAATGGATCTACTGCCGTCACAGTATAAGTTCCTGCATCAGTCAACGCTGAAGTAGCAGTCACCGTAGGATTCTGACTTGAAGCATTGAATGAGTTTGGTCCTGTCCAATGATAGGCTGAAACAGCCGCAGTAGGACGGCTAAAAGTATAAGTCTGTCCATTTGCAGGTTTAGTATTTATGGTATTAGACTCAGTGGTGCTACTTGCAGATGGTGAAGTACTAGAGTTGCTCAATGATTTATAAACTCCAGAAGTTGCACCAGCAATACCGATAGAAGCAGATTCACTAGTGCCCGATAGAGCTGTAGATTCCTGTCTATAAATAAACTGTATTCTTCCATCGGCTTCGTAAAGCTTAACTTGGAAAGATATACTTGGTGTAGCTACTGAATAATACCATCTCCAGTTTAACCATTCGAAGGTAAATACACGGCTACCAGATACACCAGTAGTGATGTAGGTTGCTGTACCATTTGCTCCTTGCATATCATCAGCTAATGGTGCAACAAATGGTCGCGGTGTAGTAGATGCTAATAAAGGTTGAGTCGAGGTAGTTCCAGAAGTTCCAAAGAAAAGAGCTCCGTTTGAACTTGCAACAACTTGAGTAAATGTAGTTCCTTCGTAGTTGAACCCAAATCCAATTGGTAATGCTGCGGAAACCGCATCATCTGCTAGGATAGCCGTTTCTGCTGTACCTCCTGTAACAGGTGTAAAAGAACCTGCTGAAGCCGCAAAAGTATAATTATCAGCAGTTGCAACAGCTGGTTGAGTAACCGTGCCAACTGAACTAAGACTTAATGTACTACCAACACAAACAGGTGAATTAGAACTTGCAGTCACTGTAGGTAATGAACTTACAGTTGCAGTTGCAGTTGCAGTGGTTACACAAGTACCTTGAGTAACGGAAACTGTATAAGTACCCGCTTGAGTAACCGGAACAGCTTGTGTTACATCTGTATTTCCAACTGAAGATGACCATTGATAAACTCCACCTGCCGGCAAAGCATTAACAGTTACAGTACTTCCTGCACAAACCACTATTGTTGATGGCGAAATAGATGCCAATGAATTTGTAACAACAGTTAATGGTGCTGAAGTTGATGCTGGATAACAAACGTCAGTTACAGTACAAACGTAAACATGTGATCCTGCAGAAGCTGTTATAGTTGCTGTACTTGCAGGGAAAAGTATTCCATCCTCTGTCCAAGAATAAGCGTATGGTGGTGCACCCAACGAAGGGTTAGCAGTCACCGTCTGAACTCCAACACAAGAAGTAGAACCTCCAACGGTTAGCGGACCTGAAACAAGTGGTGAAAGACTTACTGTAGCTGAACTAGTTGCTGTACAACCATTCGTATTCGTTACTGAAACTGTATAAGTAGTTGTAGCTAACGGAGTGGAAACAGGGCTCATGATCATTCCTGCATTCAAAGAAGCAGAAGGTGACCAACTATACGTTAAATTAGGGTCTCCATATGTATAAGAAACACTTCCGTTCCAGTTTCTAACTGTGTTGATGAAGGCAAAAGCTCCTCCAATTCCAGCACCACCGCATCCTTGAGTGATAGCGATATTTGCATCAGATACATAAGGTGCACCAAAAGTAGTACCGTTAGTATATGTACAAGAACCACTAGATACCACAACAACACCATAGGTTTGACCTGCAGGAATTGTAATGTTAGCATCTGCATTCAACAATCCTGGAGAACCAGCTGTAATTGAACCTGAAGCGGCCAAAATCCATCCTGCACTACTTGAAAGGGTTGGACCAGCAAAACCTCCTGGTATATACCAAACCTCTGCAGTTGCAGAACCAGCGTTGTTCATAGAGAAATAATGTAAAGTCACTGTATTGGTAGCGGTAACGTTAAATGCATTACCTGAAGCTCCGTTCCCTCCTAACATTGGAGTAGTTAAAGCTCCACTAATAACAGTTCCTGCATCTAAAGTAGACGAACCGCCAGGGCAAATACTTGCCGGGGTTGCGCTTGCTGTAAATGAAGGTAACACATCATGTGTAACACTTGTGGATGCTGAAGATGAACAACCAGTACTTGCATCCGAAGCGGATACTGTATAAGTTGTAGCATAAATGGTAGAAGGTGAATAACCTGCACCTAATGAAAGGTCAGACGTTACGGCAGCTCCTGTAGTTGAGGCTAATGTTCCTACAACGCTTTCTGTCCAAGTATATGTATAGTTAGGATCGTTTGAACTGCTTGCAGTTAAAGTTACTGGAGTAACATTACATAAAATCATAGGACTAGTAACAGTAACAGATGGTGCTGCAATCCAAAGGATAGTTTGAGAAGTACGTGTACTTGCACATGTTGCACTTTCTTCAGATGCATAATAAGTAGTGGTATCAGTCACGATTGGTGTTGTGAAAACATCACCAGTATATAACAATGTTCCACCTGTTGCTGCGTTATACCATTTAATGCTATTTCCAGCTTGTGGAGTAGTAGCAGTTAATGTAGAAGTAGCAGAACCGCAAACTGTAGTTAACGATGGAGTTATTGCAGGTGCAGTTGGTGTTTGGTTGACATTCACTGTTACAGTTGATGTAGAAGCACAGATTGACGTTCCTGGATTGTAAGCCGATACAGTATAGGTAGTAGTAGTTCCTGGGGTTACAGTTTGAGTATTACCAGATAAACTTCCTGGCTCCCAATTCCATGTTAAGCCACCGTTTCCTTGACCTTGTATGTTCACAATATAATCTTCTGCCTCTCCATAACTGAATGCTTCTGTCGAGGAAGGTGATGCAACACTTTCTGCACATACCACACGCATTCTGGTAACTCCAGCTGCGGCAGTTAATGGAATGGTAATCGTTCCTGTGATAACTTTATCGCCTCCTGGTGCTGGGCCAGTTGCTGCTGAAGTAGCTCCTTGAGTATACACTTGTTCTCCTGCGTCAGTAAACACACCATTTCTGTTATAATCGATGTATATCGAAATACCATTTGCATAAAGTGATCCTTGGTCACATTCGTTTTCCTGAACTGTGAAAGAAACTGTTTGTCCTGATGCAACTGTTGGTGCAGCTATACTTCCTGTATAATCTGAATAGTTTGATGCACAACTTTCAGCTTGATTTAAATTACTCATTGAACCAAAAGCTACTCCGAATATTTGTTCATCAGCAGTAACGGTACTTGTTCCTATTGTAGGATATCCTGTTGGTTGAGTTTGTGGTCCTGAAGCAATCACATATGCAGCAAGTGCAGATGTTGTTCCAGAACAAATTGTTGCTGGAGTGGCACTTATACTTCCAATAACAGGATAAGCTCCAACAGTTACCGCGATAGATGATGTTGATGAACAACTACCATCTACTCCTGTAACCGTATAAACATAAGAACCTGCTGTTGGTGTCAATGATTGTGTCGAACCAGAAAGAGATGTTGTTATACCGCTTCCTGTTCCTCCTGTTGCAGTCCAATCATAAGTAAAGTTATTACCATTTGTAAATGTGGTTTGAGCAACATCCAATGCTAGACTCTGACCTGCACAAATTACAAGTGGAGAAGTAGATGTATTTGCAGAAGCCGAAACAGCATCTGGTTGTGTAACGATAACATCAACTTGAGTTCTCTCACTTTCGCAACCTGTTGTTGGATTAACTACGGAAACATACAATGATGTGTTTGTTCCTATTGTTGCAGTGTACGTAGTAGAAGTAGCTGTTTGTAACAAAGTACCTGAAGTGGCAGCATTGTACCATTTAAATGATGGAGTTGTGAAACCATTCGGATCAGCAACTGCAACTGTTGGTATATGTGAACCACATTGAGTACTTGGACTATTTGAAGAAGTAGGAGCTAAAGGCAATGGAAGGGTACTTACAGAAACTGTTCCTGTCGCACTACATGTACCATTATTTCCTGTTACTGTATAAGTAGTAGCTGCTGTTACTGTAGCAGTAGCAGTAGCACCTGATAAGGTTCCTGGCTCCCATGTCCATGCTAATGTTCCTGGTCCATATCCAATAATATTGACAGCATAATCCTCTGTTTCTCCCCATGTATAAGTTCCTGTTGAGCCCGGTACTACCGATGATTCATCGTCAACAATTCTCATTAAAGTTAAACCTGCTGTTGCGGTAGTAGGAATGGTAAACGTTCCAGATATAGGAGTGCCAGAAACGGCTTGTGTACCATAAGTAGAAGTGTAAACCAACTCATTTGATTCAAAAACACCATTACGATTAAGGTCTAAATAGATACCGAAAATAGTTCCGTAAGCAGAACCACTGCAATATCCAATAGTAACTGTAAAAGGAACGGTTGTTCCGATTGTAAAACTAGGTGCTGGTAAGTTCGTATAGTTTTGATACATGTTTGCAGTTGAAGCTGCAAGTCCATTGATAGCACCTGCGCCTGTTGAACCACATGCAGCAATATTATTGATTTGATTTCCTGCTGAACCTACAACCACTCCTAAGATTTCATCATCGGCAGCACTTGTTGCACTTGATGTTCCGTAACCTGTAGGTAAAGTTTGTGGCCCATAAGATAAAGTTTGAGCAGAAAGTGTAGTGGTGCTTCCTAAACATACTGATGATGGAGTAGCAGTTACATTAGCCACAACTGGTGCAGCCGATACGCTTACAGAAACTGTAGCTTCGTATCCACAAGCTCCATCGTTTGCCAGCAAGGTATAGGTATAAGTACCAGCACTTGTAGGTGTGATAGTTAATGCACTGTTTGTATTGTTATTAGTTGCTGGTGATGTTAAACCGCTACTTGTAGCAGGTGAAGCCGACCAAGTAGAAGTCAACATGGAGTAATCATTTTGACTCAATGTGATAGAACTACCAGGACAAGTTATTGCAGCTGAAGTTAAAGCTGTAACAGCTGGAGCTGGAGTAAGATCAGCAAATACATCAGCACGTGGACTTTCGCATCCTCCTATTACTTCCGTAACATAGAAATGCGTTGGAGTAGTGATGGATGAAAGATAAGTAACCGAACCTGCTGAAGGCTCTGATTGTTGAATTGCCAAATTATCAATTACGGTTGACATGGAAGAACCACCTGTTCTACCTCCAACTACATGTCTCCATGCTGCTCTATTAGCTAATAATGCAGCTGCAGGCAATTGTACGTTGTTGAAGATAGTTGTAGCGCCTAACATCAATGTCAATTGACCTGATGTGTTAACCGAAATGGTTACATGGTTAGTAGTATTTAACCAAGCTGTATTACCAGAATATGCATATACCGTTCCACCAACAGATTGTGCGTAATTAGTATTCACTGTTTCGCCATATACTAAATAGATACCTTGGTTTCCGAATGCATCGAAACTGATACGTAATTTACTTCCTGTACCTAGTTCCATTCCGTATGCAGCTGTTGTAGCCACATCGTCACCAAAACTATAACTGAAACCATCAGCCATATTGCCTGCAGTTCCTGAAGTGGTAACATCAAATTGAACATCATATTGATTTCCATTTAATCCACTAGCAGCAATTGCAATTGCACCTTCTTGACTAGCAACGTTTGCATGAAGCGTTAAAGCTCCACTTCCTATTGAAGCCACTCCGGTAACTAAAGCTCCGTTTGCTCCTGTACTGAAATCGTTAGTATAAATAGTTTGTAACGAACCAAAAGGAGGTGATTGAATCAAGTTGCCTCCTGAAGAAGCATTGTACCAATTGAACATAGCACCCGATGTAGGCACTGATGAAGCAACTGATGCACTTGGTATGTTAGCACCACATTGTGTACTTGGGGTTGCTGTTGGAGCTGGCACAGGTGTAACAATTACGTCAACCTGAGTTCTACCAGTACTTAAACAGATACCAGATGTTTGATCTACCCAATATGATGTGTTTGCACACAAGGATGGTGTAGTGAACGCAGCACCGGTACCAACAAGGGTACCACCTGTGGCTGCATTATACCAATTGAAAGTAGCGCCAGCAACACCCGAAACAGTTAATGCTGCGGTTTGTCCTGCGCTTATAGTAGTTCCAGTTGCAGTAGGTGCAGAAGGTACTGAATTTAAAGTGAACGTAACTGGAGAAGCACTAATACATCCTGTTGTAGGGTTAGTAACTGTTAATTCATAATTAAAAGTTCCAGCTGTTGCTGCTGTTGCAGTAACAGACGATGTAGTGGTACCACTTAAGGTTACATTACTTGGATTTAATGTAAACGCATCACTTGCTAACCAACTATAAGTATAAGAGGCTGGTGGTGAAAAACGCCATGCTTCAGGTGTAACAAGTGTGGTTGTTCTACCATTCCAACCTGGAGCCATTGCTCCAATTGTTTTAGTGGCATCTTGCAATCCAATAGTTCTTGCAAGAGTTGCAGCACTTGAAGTAATATGTATTTCCACAATTCCCGTAGTTTCATACAACATCAATTGTACTGTTGATAATGCTCCACCTGTATATTGAGCATATACACCTGATAAAACGAATCTGCGAGTAGGTGCTAAACCTTCTGTCCAATATTTTAATGAACTTGTAGCAGTACCAGAATTCATATCCGATAACATTAAACCAATAACGTTACCTGGGTTACCTGTGTTCGGGAAAGCTGGAGCTGAGAAAGAGAATTGACCTAATTGTCCTGTAGCTGTTGTGTACCCTGGTATTGTTCCGAACATTACCAAACCATTTGTTCCTACACCAATTGTAGAAAAACTACTTCCAAAGAAATTGTAAGAGAACCCGATAGGAATTCCTCCCCATCCTCCGTCATCGGTAGTTCCACCGCTAAGTGCAACAACTGCTGCACCACCGGTTGCCAAGGTAGTAACCCCTGATCCTGGTTGAGTAGCTGGAGCAAACGTAATTGAACTAACGCCAAAACTTCCAGCACTTAAATTTGAGTTTAATACTGATTGTGTTGTGGTTGGATAACAAGCACTTGCTGGAGTAGCTGTTGGAGTTACGGCTGCACCTGAAAGAACCCCTACATTCACAGTTGGAGTGTAGGTACATCCACCTCCTGTAGCTGTCAATGTATATTGAGTTGTTGTGGTTGGTGTTGCAATAACAGAATTAGTTGTTGTATTATCTAACGGACCACCTGCCCAAGAATAAGTCATTCCTGAAACGTTTGGAACAGTTAAATCAACATGACCTCCTGCCGAACAAATAAGTCCATTGCTTGGATCTCTTGTAATAGTAGATGGTGTAGTGATAGGAATGGTAATAGAAGCACGAGGGCCTGAACATGAACCATTATCTTCAGCTACATAATAAGTTGTGGTGTTACACAACGCTGGCGAAGTAAAAGGATTTGTCATGGTTGGTGTTCCGTTGATAGCAACGTTGTACCAACTAATATTTCCTCCTGCTCCTGTAGCTAATAAGGTAGCCACATCTCCAGGTAATGTAGGAGTGGTTTCCGACTGAATAGATACCACAGGAGCTGCTGGAGATGCCGATAGCGTCAAAGTTCCAACACTGGTTCCTGTTAATCCATTTACGGTTACAGCTACCAAACCACTCGTTCCTGCAGCAACTGCAGCAGTAATAGAAGTGCTTGATACCACTACATATGAAGTTACCGCAACACCGTTGACCGTAACAGCAGTTGCTCCTGTGAATCCTGTTCCTGTAATGGTAATATTACCCGAACCAGAACAAACTGTTGTAGGAGTAAAACTGCTTACAACAGGAACAGCCATAGCAAAAGCATAATAATTATCTCCTGTAGGTACAATAGGACCTGGAGCAGTAGTAACTGTTGCTTTAGTACCTGTAGCTGGCAAAGCACCAAAAACACCATAAGCAGTGCTTCTCAATGTCCAAGCACCTGTTAATGCACTTGCATCAGCTACGTATAGCTGGTCTTGTGTTAAACTTGCTGATAAACCGTCTTGCGAATTGAAGTTCATGGTTACGGTTGGGTTGGTTCCTGTAATTGCACCAGAATTAAGTTGAACTCTGAATGCACGGTTACCAATGGCACCGCCTGTTCCAAATAACGCATTACTAGGAGCAGCAGTTTCTGTTACCGTTACAATAGTTGCTGTTGAACCGGTTGTATTGGCTGTAGGTGCAGAACCTGCACTCCAGTTAAACGCACCTGAAGTAGCGTTACCTGCAAAAGGGTAGTTAAAAGAACTAGCACCACCACGGCCAGTTAAGGTCATGGAGCCATTTTTGATATAGGTATTAGTTGCACCGAATGTAGAAGTAGCTCCTCCATATCCGTTCCAAGTAAAGTTCAAATTATATCCTCCTAAGTTCAACACGTTACCAGGGGCATTACCACTAGCAACAAGAGTAAGTGGAGCAGTTCCAAATATGGTTAAATTACTTGATAAGTTTAATCCAACCCCATTTCCATTCATTGCTAAAGCATTCAATTTTCTATTGGATGGTATGGTAGCATCATCAGGAGAAACTACTGCTGATGTTGCAGGACTATAGTAATTTAATGTTAAGTTGTATAAGGCCACACGTGAAGTTGGTGCAGTAGCCGCTGTAGTAAATGTTCCAGCTTGAGGTGTTCCGGTTGTTGCTCCGAAAGCTACTAAGGGTGCCACTACATATCCAAAACCAGCATTGGTCATCGTGAAACTAGTGATTTGACCATTCGCACCGATATTAGCCGTTGCAGCTGGCCAGCATCCTGCAGGGAATGCAAGGGTAGCCGTAACTCCTGGGCTTGTGGTTAATGTTAAAGTGGGTGGTACTGAATAAACAGCAGCTGTAGCAGTAGTAGCTAAATAAACCGCCTCTACCACACCTTGATTGACAGAAATGGTAAAATTGGCAGAAGTATAAGCCGTACCTGCCACTACTGTTCCTCCCGAAACGGTAACAGTTGGTGTGGTAGTATAACCCGAACCAGGATTGGTAATAAGGTTAAGTGCTGTAGGACCTGCAAATGCAATTTGCGGTGCTACTGTATAGTTATTTCCTCCGTTTGTGGTGAATAAGTTACCAACACCTGACGATGCTTGGCTATTACCTGAAGTACTTGCTCCTTGGTCATTGTTGATGATAAGACCACCAGAGATGGTAGCAACTCCTGAACGTTGTGCTAAACTGTTTGCTGGACCATTTAAATTATATAAAACTACAGCCGTTGCTGCTGCTCCTGAACCCAAACCACCAATGATGCCCACGTTAAACGTTAATGCTGGGGCAGTGGAAGAAGCATATCCTGAACCTCCTGAGGTTAGGTTTAAGCTACGTACGGTCAGTGTTGTAGCATCGTAATTTACAGAAACCGTTGCTGGAGAACCTACATATCTAAAAAATGCAGTACCACTTACCACAGTTCCTGTGGTGTGCACTGGAGGTGCTGCTGCAGCTGGTGTACCTGCAATAGTACACGTATAAAGATTTCCTCCATAGAAATATTGAGTTCCTACGGTAACAGCGGTTTGTTGAAATGGATTACCAAGGGTACCAAGGGTACCGATGTATAATAAAGTTCCACCACTTGTGGAGAAGGTAGTAGCCGAGGTAGAAGTAGGTGCTGTTCCTGTAGATGTTCCAGCAACTGTACACACGTAAACATTGTTACCCGAAAAATACCTTGAGTTCAATGTCAATGCTGCTGCTAAAGCTGGATAGGGGGCAACTGATGCTCCGAAAACAACTGGTGCAGCATTGTAAGCACTACCCATTGCGGTAACCGCAACCGAAGCAACTTGAGTATTCAATGCTAAACCGTAAATTTGTGCTGTATTGTCTATTTTCAAAAGTCCATTGGTATTCAATGTACCGGCAGTAACAGCTAAACTATATGTAGTTAATGGTTGAGTAGTAGATATGGTATTACTACCTAAGTTTTGGAAAAACAATTGTCTGATAATACCACGAGTTCCATCTCCTTCGAATGTTCCAGTACCACTTAAAGTAGAACCAGCACCATTAAAGTTAATCAAATTACTAGTAGTGGTTCCTACCGCTAAGTTAGCATATCCATTATTCGTTAAATTGCCAGCTATGTTTACAGTAACACCTATAGTACCACCAGCAGTGGTAGTATAAGGTAAAAACTTACCGCCACTGTTAATGGTTACATTTCCAGTTGAAGTCATAGCATTCGCAGTTCCATTCCATTGTAAGATTCCACTGATCGTTAAATTCGCAACAGAAACAACTTGGTCAACAGTAACAATTGCACCAGTAGGAATTACAACATTATCACTAGACGAAGGTACAGCGCCTCCCCATGTTGCGGGGCTGCTCCATAACCCACCAAGAGATGTAGCAGATGCAAATGCATTTGTAGTGGCAGAAGATGTAAGTGGAGTTGTGGTTAAATATTTAGGACCGCTAAGACATGCGGAATTTTGAGAATAAACATAAAAATCATACGCGGTTGAAGTTGTTAAACCAGTAGCTGAAAAAGAAGTACCTGAAGTAGATGCAACAACAGTTCCTGTGCCTAAGGCGTTTCCAGTACTGTAGGTAGTTCCGTCAACTGGTGCGGTTGTAGCAGCTCCTGAAGCGTATCTAACAACTAAATAACCGTCTGTGCTACTTGCAGCTGTAAAAGCTCCATTAACAAGACTTGAACCCAATGGAGTTAATACTAATGAGGTTGGCTGAGCAACAGGTGTTACACAGGGTGCAAGATCAATTAAATTTACTTCATCAAGCCAAATGTCTCCGCAATTCCAGTTAGAGCTCGTCATGCTAAATTTAATTTTTACTGTACTTGATGTTACACTTCCTAAACTTATGGTTTGAAGAGTCCATCCTGCATTTGTTGTTCCAGAAAACACAGAAGTTCCATAACTAGTTCCTCCGTTGGTTGAAACATATACATTAAACAGCGCTCCTCCTGTGGTATGCATCCAATAAAATGATAGTTGCTTAGCAGCTGCTCCAACTGAACAATCAATTACAGGTGTGATAAAATCACCTCCTGAAGCTGATGGTGCATCGTAAACGTGCACTCTTGCAGAATGAGAAGTTCCGTTAGCGCCCGTGGGTGTAAGATTACAAAGACCCAGACTTGTCCAGTCTGCACCTGCATAATCATCTCTATGCCATAGACCATTTCCGTTTCCTCCACTAGAAACAGTACTCCAAGCTGGAGAAAGTGCAGAGGCAGTGGCCCAGGTACTCTCGAAGTTTTGAGTAAAAATACTTATTGCACTCACATTTGCGCTTGTAATCCCTAAAAGGACTACTACACTGAACAGCCATTTCCATATAGGCGAGGCTGTTTTTTTTGTTTTTGTAATTTTTGTCATTTTTTTTGTTTTTGGGGGTTAATTGTTTACTTGTTTAGTCATTGTTATTGTTTTTAATTTTCGTTTTTTTACTTTGTTCATTTTGTTTATTTAGTTTTAGTTGTTGTTCTTTATTCTACCGAAGCAGGCACGCTGCCTTTTTTTCTATTCGGATTCATCTTGTCGAGGATTTCGTCCACCTGTTTTTTGTTTTCAGGTGCTTCCATCAATGCTTTTAGGTTAGCATCATTAATGCCATATTTTTGAAAAACAGCAATCATTAATTCTAATTCGTTATTGTCCAAATAAGTATTTTTCGATTTCGAAAAGGTAAGTTTTTTGCTGTATTCAGGCAATACTTTCACATATTGGTCGGCTATTGCGGCTTCTATTACCCTGCCTCTTGCAGCACGATAAGGCTCGGCAACAACGCTAGTGGTTTTAACAGCATTTGCATCGGTGGTTCCTTGTTTTTTCTCTTGCGAAAAAGAATAGGAACTTAGCAATAAACCAATAGCCATTAACATACATTTAGCAGATGTAGGTAGGTAATTCAAAAAAGCAGTATTCAAATAAGTATTTTTTTTCAATTTTTTCTTTTGTTTTTTTATATTCTTCTTCCTCAAAACACTTCCTTAAAATTGTTGATAAAGCTGTTCATATTTATTCAACCTTAACTAACAATTAACAAGAAGTACTTTTATATTCGAGCGGCAAATAAAAATAAAAATAAATTAATAAACAATGATACCTTCTCTTTTTTTTTATCTTTCCTTATTAACATATTGATTTTGAGGGGTGCTTTTTATTAACACTTTTTTGCTTTTTGGTCGAAACCATCAAAAATCAGTAAGTTTTCTTCGTTCATAAAGTGCAAATACTTATCATTTCTCTTTCCATTTTACTTTGCGCAGAACATCATAAAAACATAATCTTCACTTAACTTTTGTTGAATAAAAAAGAGGAAGGAACACAACGATATTTTCAATTCTTTTTGTTGCTAAAAAACGAAGAAAAAATGTTCTTCTTTTCCAGTCAAAATTGCAATTCGTATAATTTCCGAAACAGTCTCTGTTTAGGAAAGAATCCATTTTCTTAGTTTTCGATGTTGCTTAGGGAGAAATTCTTGAGTTTAACCATGACCATCATAAACTAACTAATTGAAATTATGCAATATGAGCTTTGAATCACAAAAAACCGCCTTGTTCGAACACGGTGTGACCGTATTGGAACACGGTGTGACCGTATTGGAATACGGTGTGACCGTATTGGAATACGGTGTGACCGTATTGGAATACGGTGTGACCGTAATGGAACACGGAGTGACCGTATTGGAACACGGTGTGACCGTATTGGAACACGGTGTGACCGTATTGGAACACGGTGTGACCGTATTGGAACACGGTGTGACCGTATTGGAACGCGGAGTGACCTTAAAGGAAAGAGTCGGTTTTGGTTTGAATTTTACCCTAAATCAGTCATATCATTTAGAATTTCCACAAATCCACGAGCTGTTTTTCGAACCTTGCTTTAGGCAAAAAGTTCCACTCAAGCTCAGCATTCATGGGCACCGGGGTGTCTAAACTTGCCGAACGCACCACTGGAGCATCGAGGTTTTGGAAACAATGTTGGTTGATAATGGTTGCCAACTCCCCTCCTATTCCTCCTGTTAAGGTGTCTTCGTGCAGAACGATGGCTTTGCCAGTTTTGTTTACCGATTGGATGATGGTTTCTTTATCGAGCGGTACTAGTGTTCTTAGGTCGATGATGTCGGCACTTATTTCGGGATGTTGATTGGTTATTTCGATGGCCCAATGCACGCCCATTCCATAGGTTACTATGGTGATATCGGTTCCTTGTTTTACCAATCGGGCTTGCCCAAAAGGAATGGTGTAATAGTCATCCGCCACCTCTTCGTTGGTGCTTCTATAGAGTGCTTTATGTTCGAAAAAAAGAACAGGATTAGGGTCTTCGAAAGCCGTCAGGAGTAAACCTTTGGCATCGCTTGCAAAAGCAGGATAGGCTATTTTGAGTCCGGGAGTATGAAAAAACCAAGCTTCGTTGCTTTGCGAATGAAAAGGACCAGCTGCCACTCCTGCGCCTGTAGGCATTCGCACCACCACATCGGCATTTTGTCCCCATCGGTAATGACTCTTCGCGAGGTTATTTATTATTTGATTGAATCCTTCGGTAACAAAGTCGGCAAACTGCATCTCCACCATGGCTTTCATGCCATTGATAGAAAGTCCGAAGCCCGAACCCAAGATAGCTGCTTCGCAAAGAGGAGTGTTGCGCACTCGTTTCTTGCCAAACTCGGCCACAAAACCTTCGGTAACTTTAAACACACCACCATAATCGGCTATGTCTTGCCCCATCAACACAAGGTTTTCGTGTTTTCGCATGGCCAATCGCAAACCATCCGAAATGGCATCTACAAAACGTTTATCGCTAGTAGGTCCTTGTGGTTTGGTTTCGTTTAGTTGAAAAGGCATATACATATCTTCCAATTCCTGTGCTGTATTGGGCGGAGGCAATTCTTCGGCATAGGCATATTCCAGGGCGTGCTCTATCTCTTCTTTTATTTCATTGCGATAAGTGGCAATCATCTTTTCGTCAATCACGCCTTCTTGCAATAAGTAATTTTCGAAATTCTTTAATGGGTCTTTTCTTCCCCACATCTCCACCAGTTCTTTGGGTACGTATTTCATACCCGATGCTTCCTCGTGTCCACGCATTCTGAAGGTCATGAGCTCGAGTAAAACGGGTCGAGGGTTTTTGCGGATGGATTCGGCCAAGCGTTTCACCGTGTCGTACACTTCGAGCACATTGTTTCCGTCTACTTGCACTGCCTCCATACCATAGCCAATGCCTTTATCAATAAATTGTTTGAAACGATATTGTTCGCTACTCGGTGTGCTTAGTCCATAACCATTGTTTTCGATAGCAAATATCACAGGCAAATCCCACACAGCAGCCACATTCAACGATTCGTGAAAATCGCCTTGACTAGCTCCCCCATCGCCCGAATAAACCAAGGTCACTTTGTTGTTTTCTTTCAAAGCATTAGCCAAGGCAATGCCATCGGCCACTCCAAGCTGAGGACCAAGATGAGAAATCATGCCTACAATATGGTATTGCTGCGTTCCGAAATGAAACGAACGGTCGCGCCCTTTGGTGAAACCGCTTGGTTTGCCCTGAAACTGACAGAACAATCTGTTGAGAGGCACTTCGCGTGTAGTGAACACACCAAGGTTGCGGTGCATAGGCAAGATGTATTCATCTTTGTCGAGTGCCATAGCTGCTCCTACCGAGCCTGCCTCCTGCCCTATTCCACTAAACCATTTTGAAATACGTCCTTGACGAAGCAGTACCAACATTTTTTCCTCTATCATTCGGGGTTTTAATATTCCCTTGTAGAGTTTTATTAGTTTTTCGTCATTATACTTTTTTCTATCGTATCGGATAGGAGTTTCGCCTGTTATCATTTTTGGTTTTAGATATTTGGTAGTTGCGGGCGCAAAATTATTAAAATTTGCCGTTGCATTGACGTAATATTTTTATGTACTTTTGAGAAGAATAAAACACCAATAAAAAAAGAAAACTCAAGATGATTCAGGAAATAATAATGTACGTCATACTTGCCATAGCCACTGCTTATGTGGTGTTTCGAATTTATCAGAGTGTTAAGAAAAAAAGCGCTTGCGAAAAATGTGCCTTGATGGACGCAGCAAAAGAAGCCAAAAAAAAATAATACGGGTGGTTACCACACTCCAAAATTGTCTTTAATCATCGCCTTTCCCCACGGTCGCTTACCAAAATCTTTTTCTAGTTTCGCTTTGAGTTCTTTTGACGAGAATATTTTATTTTTTCCTTTCTTCGGTAATAATACGTTCACATCAGGCTTGGTAATTTCAACGCTCTTCGCAAAATAAATCACCCCACCATCTTCGCTAGCCAATCCAAGTATAGCTCCTGGCAAGCCATGAAAACTTTCGGGTCCCACACTTGTAATGATTTCATCGCAATACCATGCGTATATCCTAGTAGTATCATTGGCCTGCCAAACTGCTTTTCGGCAATTGTATCCACTTATTACTCGTTTGCTATCCGTTATTTTCCATTTGCGTTTCACCAACGTATCTTCAATGTACACATCTTCCCCCCATATTGGTTTTATGGTGAATCGATCGTTTCTATTGAAATTTTGATAAACGGTGTTCTTGCTTGTTGCCCAACTCATACGCTCTTTCAAATCACTTTCTTGAATTTTGAATAGCGACAATGAATCATTAAAATACAATTCGAACATATCTACCTTATTCTTGTCCTCGGGTTGCAACCAGTCTTGCACATTATCCCATTTGAATTTTTTATACAAGTTTGTTCTTCTTTCGTACACAATCTTACCCGAAGTAATTTGAGCAAATCCATTGAGGCTAAGCATTGCTAATAAACAGCAAACAAATAGCTTATTACATATCGTTCTCATCATACTTGGTTTTAGTGCTGTTGAACTTATACGTTAGTTTCAATAAAAAATATCTACTGATGATATTGGTCTTGGTGTCGGTAATCACATTATCTTGAATGTTTCTACCTGTACTTATGTTTTGGTTTAAAATATCATTTCCCGAAATGGTAAGAATAAAATTTTCATTCTTCAAGAACGTTTTGCTAATGCTAGCATTCCAAAGCAAGTAATTGATATTGTAACCAGCTGCTCTTTGACTATTCATTCGATAAGAGGCATCGGTTTCTATCAAAAACTTGAACGGTAGTTTTAAATTCACTGAAGCATCAAACTGTTGTTCGGAATACGATTTACTTGAAGCAGTAGTTAATGTGGATGAAGGCAAACTATAGTCGTAGTTGTAGGATACCGAAAACGAAAGTGTGTCTAATACAATCTCAACTCCCATTCCTACATTAGGGTTGAAGTTGGTTGTTATGTTCTTCTGATTATTGATATAACCAGTGTAGCTATTGTAACTGAAATTGGCATTGGGTTGAAGGTTTAGTTTTTTGTTGAAAAAAGGAATTCCTCCACCCACATACGCACCTGAATTATAATTACCATTCACATTCACCGTTTGGGAGATGGTTCTTCCAAGACTATCGTAAACAATTGAATTAGCAAATGCATCATTCATGGAATTAAAGTGCGCACTAAACCATATGTACTTTCCACTAATTGGTTTATAGGTGTTGTACTGCAAAGTAAACCCATGAGTAAATGTTGGCAGTAAATATGGGTTTCCCAATCGAACTTGATTAGGATTCGAATTATCAGGAATAGGTTGAAGTTGGTTTAAAGAAGGTTGTGTAGAACTTGTTGTGTACTTAAAGCTCATTCGCGAGTTTTGACTAAACTTATACATGTAACTCAAAAATGGCAACACATTATTCACCGATTGGTGAATATTATTTTGAGTGATTAAATTAGAATTGGTAATCTCTACATTGCGCAATCGAGTTCCAAAATTAAATGATATTTTTTTTGTTTCGAAAATAAACTTCAAACCAACTCGATTGGTAATCTTGCTGTTCTCAAAACTGTTGGTAAATGAAGAATCGTAAACCGAATATTCTCCATTTAAGTATTTCTGTGTTTTTTTATTTTGTTTCCCCACACTGTAATTGTAATTATAATCAAACTCTAATTTTATTTTCTTCGTTAATGGTTCGGTGTAAATGATGTTTGCATTCTGAGTTTGAGTAGTGTTGGCATTTGTTTTTTGCTGATTGATACTATCGTTCGACTGAGCCATATTATAATAAGTGTTGTACGATTTCAAAATCCCTAATGATGAATTATCATCAATGGTGTAATTGTACATTGCTAGTAATAATCGATCTCTGTTTTTGAATTTCCTTTTTATACGCAGATTGGTGTTCACATTATATCCACTAGCTTTATTGGTGTTCGTCACATCCGTCTCATGCGAAAGAGTATCCGAAACGGTTTTGAATTTCGTTTGAAGAAAATTATCCTGATTGCTCGAATTGACTCTAAATTTCGGTTCAATAGTAAGCTCTGTAAGCGAATCCAAGGTTTGAATTATCTTCATATTGATAACATGTCCGTTCGACTTCTGTTCACTTTGGCTTTCCTGACTAGTCACATAATTTGTATCAGTCAAGAAGTATTGCGATTTGGTAGCTGAGTTCGCCTTCAGTTTATTATTCGAGAAGGTATAGTTAAAATTAATTTTTGTTTTCTTTCCTATTTTATCGTTGTAATAAAATCCTGATTTGAACGTTTGAGGTATTCCTTGGTTTTGATTATTATTACCATACCAATAGGTACTTCCCTCTTCATCCGTTTGGTAATTCATTTCATTGTCCAAACCGTATTTATACATATCCTGCCATCCTAAGCTCGAACGAGGAGTATTGCTCAAAAGACTGAAGACAGATATTTTTTGAGAGCCTTTGAATCTGTTGGCCAATAATTCTCCTTCATAAAATTGAGTTGCATCTGTTGCTCCCGATACTTTTCCGAAATATCCTTTTTTTGCATCATCCTTCAATTTCAAATTCATCACTTGAACGGTTTCTTCCTTGTCGTCCGAAGCATTTTCATTTTTCTTTTCGTATACCTGCACCGACTCCACTCCTTTTGCAGCAAGGTTTTTTGTTGCTGCGGTAGGGTCGCTTCCAAAAAACTCATCACCATCCACCAAAACTTCACTAATCTCTTTGCCCTGTGAGGTTATCTTACCCTTAGCATCTACTTTAATTCCGGGTAATTTTCTCAGTAAATCTTCTACTGTGGCGTTGGGTTTTACTTTAAACGAATCGGCTGCATACACTAAGGTATCTCCTTTATAGTATACAGGATCTTTGAATGCATAAATCACCACCTCCTTCAGTTGCTGGCTTTTGGGAGGCAATATTATTTTACCAAAATCAAACTCATAATTACTAGTGCTACCAAAAACATAAAAGGTCTGATCTCCAAACATTGGATTCGAAATAATTACTTCAACTGTATCTATAGGTAGATTTTTCATTTCAAACTTTCCTTTAGCATCCGTTCTAGCATACCCTATTAATATTGAATCTTTAATCCGGATTGCAATCGCAACCGAATATTGCAAAGCTGCTTTGGAAATGGTGTCTTGAACGTTGCCCGAAATCGTCATACCTTGTGAGTACGATGACAGCGAGATCGTAATGAATAGTATGAAAAAAAATAGTGGTTTCCTCATATAGGAGTATAATTGTTAATACTTATCGTACATTAATAACAACTTAAGGAAATAAAGATACAGAAAATTTGAACTAATAAAAGAAAATGAATAATTATTTTATTCCGCTCAGGAATAAAGAAGAAGACAGAAGAAACTTTTGAAACCAGATTATTGGATAAATTAAATAAAAACAGAGAAGTTTAAATCAAAAAAAAATCCCGCTAAAGCGGGATTCTTTTAGATTCTGAAAGAAGAAAATTATTTCTTTTTTCCACCTTTTTTGTCTTTCAACGCAGCGATAGAATCATCCATTGCTTTTTGCTTAGCAGCTTGTGCTTCAGCATACTTTGCAGTTGAATCAGCTATTGCTTGAGCTTTAGCAGCTTCTTCAGCAGCTTTAGCAGCTTCAACAGCAGCGATTGAATCTTGTTTTGCTTTTTCCATTTTTGCTTTTTCTTCAGCAGATGGACCGCAAGCTACGAATGTAAACATTCCTGCTACGGCAACTAGTGTAAATACTTTTTTCATTGTTTTGTTTGTGATTGTTAATTAAAATTTCGACAAATGTAGAGTAATTTCCTTAGGTGGTATTTTTTTTAAGTTTTTTTGTGAAATGTTAATCATTTGAGTCTGCAAGTTAATAAATCTAATTCAAATTATACTATTGTTGCTCATCTAACATTGATTTTTGTATACGCTTTGTAAAAACCAACCAATTTTACTTTACCTTAGAAAATAACATCAGACTGTGCTGTTCGCCAAGGTAGTTAGTGTATAACAATACTTTTTCAATTTTTTGAGGTGGGGTCCCAACTTTCATTATATGTAACGGGACCTTGCTATTCTTAAAAAGTTCACAAATAAGCCAAACTGCATAAGCCGAAGCAGTGGCATATTCCCCACATAAGTGTTTGTATCGTGCTATAGATATCTTATTATTGAATATAGATTCAATGGCAGTATAATATTTCAAAACACGGTTATCGCCATTTTCTCCAGTGAGTAGCAAATCGATTTTGTCCATTTCGATTAAGTGACTGCCTAACCTACCTTCAACCCAGTTTAGAATCTCCTCCTCATCACTTGAATGAATGGTTTCCACAAATTCTAATTTTGCAATCGCAGCATCCTTTTTATTACTAACAAAAAACATTGAGGCTCCTTCACCAGCGAGCGAACCTTGAGAGCCTGACTCATAAAAATCAGTTCCTTCATTTGACTGTTGTTTGTAATTACCGTTTAACAATTCGATTTTATAATTGAAGTCAGAAATTTCATCTACTGCCCCTAGAAGATAAGTATTGAGTGGATGTTCGTTCAACAACATAAGTGCGTCAATTATTGAATTTTCGAAAGCTAAGCCCCGATGAACATTTGTAATATTGTATCCTAAGTTATGTGAAAGTAACCCCAATTGACTAGCCACCGCGTTTGGCACACCTTGAACAAAGTTGCCTGGAGTAAGTGAGTCTTCATCAAATTCTATAATCTGTTTTAAGAACTTCATACAATCCTCCATGCCACCATTGGCTGTTCCTATGATAATTCCATTCACATCATTTCCTTGTTGAAGAAGTGGTAGTGCCGCACCAACTCCGAACCGAACAGCTTTCCCCATTCTTCGTAATTGAGCAGATGGAATATTTTTGTAGTTAGGTTCAAGAGCAAACAATTTACCTCCAGTAGCCTTTCTGAGTATGTGGTTGTCATCAAAGAGTATGAACTCTTGAGGGGATATGCATGAGGTTTGATTAATGTAAAACATCATTCTAATGTTTAGAGAATATCAAGGAACTACAATTACCGCCAAAACCAAAAGAATTAGACATTACATGTTGGACGGAAGTTTTACGATAATTCAAATTGGGAACCAATCCTGTTTTTTCAATAGGCGAGGTATAATTTAGAGATGAGTATACTTCTTGGTTGATAATATTAAATACACTAAAAATAGATTCGATAGCCCCTGCTGCTCCTAATGTATGACCTGTGTATGATTTAGTTGACGCGAATGCTGGAACTTTTTCAAATATTCTTCTCATTGCCACACTTTCAACCTCATCATTATTCTCAGTGGCTGTTCCATGCGCATTTATAAAACTGATAGACGAAGCATCTAAGGAGGCTGACTCAATTGCTTGAGTCATCGCAAGAAATGGTCCCTGCCCATCCTCTGATAAGGAAGAAGGATGGAATGAATCATTCGTATTGGCATAGCCACTCAATTTAGCATACACTTTTTTACCTTTACAATCTTCCTCTTTCTCCAAAATTAAAAATGCAGCTCCTTCCCCTAAATTCAAACCACTTCGATTGGCATCAAAAGGTCTACAAATATCCGAAGATAAAATGTGTAATGCATTAAATCCATTGATTGAAAATTTTGATAGACTATCGCTACCTCCTACAATAGCACGTTTCACTAACCCTGATTTAATCAATCGTGCTCCGCACATAATAGCGTTAGAAGATGAAGAGCATGCTGTATTGATTGTATTGACAATACCTTTCATTTTGTAGCGATTTTGCAAATAGAGCATCACCGAAGCACAATCATAGGAGGACAAATACTCAGATCCCTTGCTTGCGGTGGTTGCATCAATAAATAACTGGTCTGTCAAACACATTCCGCCAACTGTACTTGCTCCTATTAAAGCAGTATCAGAAGATGAAATTTGGTTTAATGTTAGTTTACTATCTTCAATAGCCTCTTGAATTGAGTGTAAAGCCAAAAGTGAAGTTCGAGTTACTCCTTTTTCATTTGCATTTAACTCCTCCATTAACTGAGCGGTTGATTTTTTAATTTCGCCAAAAGGAAGTAAAGTGGAATACCTTGAATAAAAGTTATTATTCTTGGAAATACCAGCTCGAGATTTTATCAATGACTCTCTGTTTTCTTCAGCCGAATTCCCGATTGAAGATATAATTCCTAATCCTGTTACAACAATGGCAGTCATCTCAGTTTATTTACTTCGTTCTGTTTTTCTCAATATATGCAACCATTGTATTGATATCAACCAACACCTTTCGCCCTTCTTTAGGATCTTTTATATCAATACCATATTCTCGTTTCAACAATACTAGCAATTCAATTGAATCAATAGAGTCCAGACCTAATCCTTCACCAAAAAGGGGAGCATCATCCTTAATATTCTCAGGAGACACATCAAGAAGATTTAAGAATTGTATTATCTGTTTTTTTAGTTGTAACTTTAATTCGTTTGATTCCATCGTTAGTTAGATTAGTTTTTTAGTTTTTAGACCCAAATATGCTATGAGTTGAAAAATCAGAGTGATTATTATAATAGGTAAAACACCAAGAATGACATCTCTTAATTTTCCACCCTCCAAAAATAAGCCATAATATGATTCGAGACACCAATGCATAGGTGATAATTTGATAATATATTGAAAAGACGTTGGCATCGCGAAACTTGGGACAAGAAGCCCTCCAATTGCAGCAAGAATAACAATAGATGCCGCACCTATGCCATTCGATTGTTCTTGCGATTGAGAAAAAATCCCAACAACTAAAG
>CAIWDF010000238.1 GCA_903911435.1 uncultured Bacteroidota bacterium | reverse complement strand
TTTCCCAACCGCCACTGTGTGTTCAAAGTGCGCTGAAGGTAATCGGTCGGAGGTGATTATTGTCCATCCATCATTCTCTTGCTTTACTCCTCTTTTACCCAGATTAATCATTGGTTCGATAGCAATTACTAATCCTTCTTGAAGTTTCATTCCGCTGCCTCGTTTCCCATAATTAGGAACCTCAGGAGATTCATGCAAATCGCGACCAATTCCGTGGCCTACTAATTCGCGAACAACTCCATAACCATTTGCTTCTGCAAGCGATTGAACAGCGTCACCAATATCTCCTAGTCGTTTACCAACCACAGCTGTATCAATTGCTTTATACAAGCTTTCTTTGGTAATAGCTAGAAGCTTTAAAACTTCGGCCTTCACTTCGCCAATCGCAAATGTATAAGCAGAATCTCCAAAAAAACCATTTTTGACCACTCCGCAATCTACCGAAACAATATCGCCATCCTTTAATTCATACTTTCCGGGTATTCCGTGCACCACTGCTTCGTTTACCGATATACAGAGTGAATTTGGAAATCCATTGTAATTCAAAAAGGCTGGTACCGCATTGTTATCATTAATAAACTCGTAAGCCACTTTATCTAAAAATAAAGTTGAAACTCCGGGTTTAATAACTTTTGCTACTTCGGCTAAAGCTTTTCCAACAAGTAAAGAACTTTCTCTTATTAATTCTATCTCCTCTTTCGTTTTATAATACAGCCCCTTCGACACAATTCAACAACCTCCGGCTTGTACTATGCTGTTGTCATACTCATCGAAGTACGACCTTTTATTCTTCCTGATTTCATTAATCCGTCATAATGACGCATCAACAAATGACTTTCAATTTGCTGCAATGTATCTAATACCACACCCACCAAAATCAATAATGATGTTCCACCATAGAATTGTGAAAATTCCTGTTGGATATTTAATTTAATGGCAAATGCTGGTAAAATAGCTATGATAGCAAGGAAAATGGATCCTGGCAATGTAATACGAGACATGATTAAATCGATGAATTCAGCAGTCTTTTTACCTGGTTTTACTCCCGGTACAAATCCTCCATTCTTCTTCATATCCTCAGCCATTTGATTTGGATTCACTGTGATTGCAGTATAGAAATACGTAAACACAATAATCATTAATCCGAAAATCAAGTTGTACCAAAATCCGTAGTGATTAGAGAATACACTTACAAAACCTGTCAATGCTTCCGATTGTGAGAAACCTGCAAGCGTTAAAGGAATGAACATAATTGCTTGAGCAAAGATGATTGGCATTACACCAGCAGCATTCACTTTTAAAGGAATGTATTGACGAACACCTCCATATTGCTTATTACCTACTATCTTTTTAGCAAATTGAACTGGAATCTTTCGAGTTCCTTGAACCAACATGATAGAGCCAATAATTACCAATAGTAATAGTACCATCTCAATTAATAACATGATTAAACCTCCACCTTCATCACCCACACGCGATACAACCTCAGTAAATATAGCATACGGTAAACGAGCGATGATACCAATCATAATGATAATGGAAATACCATTACCAATACCTTTATCGGTAATTTTTTCACCTAACCACATTACGAACATCGTTCCAGTAACCAAAATTAATACTGATTGCATCCACCAAAATGGGCTTGGATCAGTTACTACTCCTGCTTTATTAGCAACTTGCGATGCAATATAACCTGGAGCTTGGAATAGCGTAATAACAACTGTTAAGAAACGAGTTATTTGATTGATTTTCTTACGTCCACTCTCTCCTCCTTGTTGCAATTTGCGGAAATAAGGCAATGCCATACCCAACAACTGAACAACGATAGATGCAGAGATATAAGGCATAATACCCAATCCAAAGACAGAAGCTCTCGAAAAAGCTCCACCTGCAAAAAGATTTATCAACCCAACAATACCTTCATTTGCTTTTCCGTTAGAAGCAGCAAGCACTTCCGAATTGACACCCGGAAGAACGATATACGAACCCAAACGGTAAATTAATATAAAACCAAGAGTATTAAGAATTCTAGCTCTTAAGTCTTCTATTCTCCAAATGTTACGTAGTGTATTTATCAAGTTTTTCATAAAACAGTTTTACTGTATTTAATTAAGCTTTTTCAATTGATTCTGCAGATCCTCCCTTTGCTTCGATAGCTGATTTAGCTGAAGCCGAAAACGCATGTACTTTAATATCTACTTTTGATTTTAATTCTCCACGACCAAGAATTTTCACTTTATCGTTTTTGTGAGCCAATCCTTTTGAAATCAAGAATGCAAAATCGATAGCAGTTACATTGTTTGCTTCAATTAAGCCTTGAATAACATCTAAATTAACACCACGATATTCTTGACGGTTAATATTTTTGAAACCAAACTTAGGAACACGTCTTTGTAAAGGCATTTGACCACCTTCAAAACCTCTTTTTGCAGAGTATCCCGAACGTGATTGAGCTCCTTTATGACCTTTTGTGGAGGTTCCGCCTTTTCCTGACCCTTGCCCTCTTCCTAAACGCTTTTTAGCGTTTTTTACCGAACCTTCTGCTGGTTTTAAATTACTTAAATTCATCTTTTTTGTTTTTAGATTTTTTAGATTTATTGAACGTATGATTCAAGATCTCTAAAACTTATTTTATAACTGTTACTAAATGTTCTACCTTTTTTAGCATTCCTAATATTTGAGGAGTAGCTTCTTTATCCAAAACTTGGTTCATTTTGGTAAATCCTAAAGCCCTTAATGTGCGCTTTTGACGCTCAGGACGGTTGATACCACTTTTTGTTTGTTTAATTTTAATTGTTGCCATTTTATTATGATTATGTAATCAGCACAAGGCTAATTAGCTAATTAAATTTACCCGTTAAATACTTTTTCCATTGAAATTCCTCTTTGCTGAGCTACAGTTGCTGCATCACGCATTTTTATCAACGCATCCATAGTAGCCTTAACAACGTTGTGAGGATTTGAAGAACCTTTTGATTTTGCCAAAACGTCAGTTACACCAACACTTTCCAAAACTGCACGCATCGCACCACCAGCAATAACACCAGTACCATGAGCTGCTGGTTTTAAGAACACAAGCGAACCACTATATTTTCCGTATTGTTCGTGAGGAACAGTACCTTTTACTATTGCAACTTTTATTAGATTCTTTTTTGCATCATCAATTCCTTTAGTGATAGCATCAGTAACCTCTTTTGCTTTTCCTAAACCGTAACCAACAATACCTTTTTCATTTCCTACTACTACAATAGCCGAAAATGTAAAGTTTCTTCCACCTTTAGTAACCTTGGTTACACGTTGAATGCTTACAAGTTTATCTTTTAACTCGATATCGCTTGATTTAACTCTTTTTACGTTTGCGTTTGACATTATTGAATATTAAATATTTATTATTAGAAATTTAAACCTGCTTCACGAGCACCTTCAGCCAATGATTTTACACGACCATGATATAAATAGCCGTTTCGATCAAAACGAACAGAAACAATACCTGCTTTTGTTGCCTTCTCTGCAATTGACTTCCCTACTAATTTTGCTTGGTCAATTTTGTTAACTTTTGCATCAGCAATTCCTTTATCAGCCGATCCTGCTGCAACAAGCGTTTTTCCTGTTACATCGTCTACAAGTTGAACATATATTCCTTTATTACTTCTGAAAACAGTAAGTCTTGGACTTTGAGCATCTCCCGTAACTACTTTACGGATACGTTGCTTGATTCTGTTTCTTCTAAATTCTTTTGTTACCATTTTTATTTATTTTCAGTAGTCAATGTTTACGATTGACAATGTTATTATTATTATTTACCTGCTGATTTACCTGCTTTTCTTCTCAATATCTCACCAGTAAACTTAATACCTTTTCCTTTATAAGGTTCAGGTTTACGCAATGAGCGAACTTTTGCAGCCACCATACCCAACAATTGCTTGTCGGCACTTTCCATGATTACTGTTGGATTTTTTCCTTTCTCAGCAGTAGTTGTTACCTTTATTTCAACTGGTAATTCGAAAGTAACGTTGTGAGAGTAACCCAAAGTCAATTCTAACAATTGTCCTTTGTTCACAGCACGATAACCAACACCTACTAATTCTTGTTCAGTTTTGTATCCTTCACTTACTCCTTTAACCATCGAAGCAATAAGAGCACGGTATAAACCATGCATTGCTTTATGACGTTTTTGATCAGTAGCACGCGAAACAATAAGTTTTCCATCTTCGTTTTTCAACGTGATGGCCGAGTCCATATTCTGAGTTAAGGTACCTTTTGCACCTTTTACAGTCACTACATTTTTATCCGAAACATTTACTTCTACTCCTTTCGGAAGAGTGATTGGTAATTTACCTATTCTTGACATGATATTATTTGTAATTCGTTAAAATTCCTAATTCGAAGTGTCTGTCTGTTAATAAACAAAACACAAAACCTCACCACCTACTTTCTGGGTTCTAGCCTCTTTGTCGGTCATTACCCCTTTTGATGTTGAAAGGATGGCAATACCCAAACCGTTCAATACACGAGGTAATTCAGTCGCCCCTGCATACTGACGTAAACCAGGAGAACTAATTCTTTGCAATTTTTTAATTGCAGATTGTTTACTGATAGGATGATACTTCAAGGCAATTTTTATAACGCCTTGAGTGGTCGAATCGTCAAATTTATAACTTAGGATGTAACCTTTATCTAAGAGAATCTTGGTAATCTCTTTCTTCAAGTTTGAAGATGGAATTTCTACTATTCTGTGGTTCGCTTTAATAGCGTTTCTTACTCTCGTAAGGTAATCTGCAATTGTATCTGTCATTTTATTTAGTTTTATATCTTATCCCGCACGCAGGATAATTATACATTAATACTCTTCTTTCTTCGGAAATCTGGTTATTACCAGCTTGCCTTTCTTAAGCCCGGAATCAAGCCATCCAAAGCCATTTCGCGAAATGTGTTACGCGATAGCCCGAATTGACGCATATACCCTCTTGAACGTCCTGTCAATTTACAACGGTTACGTTGACGACAAGGTGCTGATGCTCTTGGAAGTTTTTGTAATCCTACTGAATCTCCAGCAGCTTTTAAAGCTTTTCTACGGTCAGCGTATAAGTCAGCAAGGTGCTTACGTTTTACCTCTCTTGCTTTCATTGATTCTTTTGCCATTCTTTTTCTATTATTCTTTTAACTTTTATTTCTATTACCTAATTATTTCTTTTTGAAAGGCATTCCAAACTCGCTCAATAAAGCGAAAGCCTCTTCGTCACTACCTGTAGATGTAACAAAAGTAATGTCCATTCCCATAATTTTATTCACCTTGTCAATATCAATTTCCGGGAAAATGATTTGCTCAGTTACGCCTAATGTGTAATTCCCTTTACCATCAAATCCTTTATCATTGATTCCTCTGAAATCACGAATACGAGGTAAAGCAACAGAAATTAATCTATCCAAAAATTCATACATGGTATCACCACGTAAAGTAACTCTAACTCCGATAGGAACTCCTTTACGAAGCTTAAAGTTCGAAATATCTTTCTTAGAAATAGTAGCAACAGCTTTTTGACCACTAATAGTTGTCATCTCTTTCACTGCTCCTTCAATTAATTTTTTATCAGATACAGCATCCCCCACTCCTTGGTTAAGGCATATCTTTTTAATTTTTGGAACCTGCATTGAACTGCTGTAACCAAATTTTTTCTGTAAAGCAGGAACAACTTCTGCTTTATATTTATCTTTTAAACGTGGTGAATAACTCATTTTATCTTATTTGATTTTTTGATTTGGAAAACAGAGCAATTAATATCCTCATATTCCCCTTTATCTAATTCTCTATTTAATTACCTCTCCTGACTTTCTTGAAAAACGAACTAGTTTTTGAGTCTTATCATCTAACTTTCTTCCTACACGTGTAGGCTTTCCTGTTCCTGGCTCAACAAGCATCAAATTTGAAAGGTGTACTGAAGCTTCTTGCTTCACTATTCCACCTTCACTATTTTGAGCAGTTGGCTTGGTATGTTTCGACACCATGTTTACTCCTTCTACAAAAGCTCTGTTTTTTACTTTATCTACTGAAAGTACTTTACCTTCCGAACCTTTAGAATCTCCGGCAAGAACCTTAACGGTATCTCCCTTTTTAATATGCAATTTTGTTGACATTTTATTCTTAATTTCTAATTCTTAATTATAAATCCCTAAAGCACTTCTGGTGCAAGAGAAATGATTTTCATAAAATTCTTATCTCTTAATTCACGAGCAACTGGTCCAAAGATACGGGTACCTCTTAACTCATCTGCAGCATTCAACAATACAACAGCATTGTCATCAAAACGAATGTAAGATCCATCAGGACGACTAATCTCTTTCTTTGTTCTAACTACAACAGCTTTAGACACTGCGCCTTTTTTTATATTTCCAGAAGGCAAAGCGTGTTTTACTGTTACCACCACCTTGTCGCCAATAGAAGCATATCTCTTTTTGGTTCCACCCAACACACGTATAACAAGGACTTCTTTTGCTCCACTGTTATCTGCTACTAATGTTCTTGATTCTTGTTGTAACATTTTATATTTTTCTTTTTTTACTTAGATTTCTGAACTAAATCTATCATTAATTATTTTTCTCTCTCAACTAAAAAAACTGAAATCCCAAAAAACTATTTTGCTCTTTCAACTACTTCAACCAATCTCCAGCATTTATTTTTGCTGATTGGACGAGTTTCCATTATTTTCACAGTATCTCCTATATTACAAGTGTTTGCATCATCATGAGCAACAAATTTCGTGGTTTTGTTCACGAACTTACCGTACTTAGGGTGCTTTACTTTACGTTCTACTGATACCACAATCGATTTGTCCATTTTATTACTGGTAACCAAACCAACTTTTTCTTTTCTTAAGTTTCTTTCTTCCATGGTTGTAATTATTTTTTCGCGTCAGCTATTTCTCGTGCACGAAGCTCTGTTAACAATCTTGCTACTGTTTTTCTGCTAAACGTTATTTTAGCAGGATTTTCTACAGGAGATACCGCGTGATTTAACTTTAGCTTAGCCAAAACACCTTTTTCTTCCTTTATTCTCTCAACTAAATCTTTAGTCGAAAGTTGTTTTATGTCTGTTTGTATCATTTTATTTAACTAATTCTTACTCTTATTTATCTAAATCTAAAACTCTGCTTAACCTGCCAACAAAGGCACTCAAGCCATTTTTACTTGAATTATACATCATAGTTTGTTTACCAAATAATGCATACCCCTGCTTTTTTAGGGACGGCAAAGGTAATAAAGTAATTAATATAAACAACATCAACTTGAAAATATTTTTTATTTCCTTTTGCTAAAAAAATAAAAAGGCTACCCGAATGAGTAGCCTTTTCATCAAAACAGGTTAATGCTTACCACCAACCTCTCACATTGTATGTTACGGATTTAGGTTGTCCGTTCCCGTAGGCTACTCCAACATCTCGGTATGCTTTTATCATCTCGCTTGTTTGTTGTTGTGCTTTTAGTTTATAATTCCATTCTCGATTATCAATTTCTTTCACCCGGTTTGCGATTTTACTTGATAATGCCTGAACTTCTTTGAAACATGAAGAACTTGGTTCAACAGAAGATAGAAGTTCACCGCAGGAATTGGCTGCATTCACATCCTGATTAGCATTCCACAAATTTGTAGCTTCGGCCAGTTTCAATTTACAATCTCTATCTATTTTTTGTTTGTAGATGGGTGCCACAGCTGCAATGCACTTATCGAAACACTCCTTGCAAACGTCAGGAACAGTGGTCAAACGGTAAATTGCTTCGTCTTGTTGGTTCTGTGTGGCCAAAGATTGGGCTTCTTTGATGATAAAATCACATTTTGTGTTGTAGTATTTCATTATTTTAGTCTTGCCTTCATCAAGGAACGCTGCGTAGGCAGGGTCACTTGTCTTAATCATTTTAATACCTTCGATATAAGCTTTTGTTTCGTTGCTTCCAACACCCTTAACACTTATGGTTTTACTAGCAAATTTGGTCCCTTCTACTCCATCACCTATATATAAAGTAATGTCGAGGTTGAGGGCCGTCATTGGAGGTGCGCCCGCCACAATGTCTTTAGAAACAGTCACAATATTGGCTGTAATAATGAATCGCTCGGTTAAAGCACTCCCTCCCAAACCATTTTGAGATACAATTTGGCTAAGTTTGTTAGTAAGCATATTTCGGGCTGCGTCCGACATTTTATCGGTTTGCTGAGGAACATATGCAGCAAGGGTAATGCGCCCCATATCTTCGGACTTGCCAGCGCTATTTTGTGCTTTTGCAACAAAAGAAAGGGAAAGTAAAGCCGAAACGGATATTAAGATGATGTTTTTCATTTTACAATTATTTATTTTTACGATTATTTATCTCCCAACACAATGGTGGCTTGTCCAAGTCCTTTCATCATCAGCTTACACGTAACTGAATACGGTGCCGCGCTCAAATATTTCTGAAGGCCCTTGCAAAAACCTCTAGCATCGGTGGCATTGCCTCCGGCATCGTACAAAGGTATTCTTACTTGTTCGAACAACGCCATATTTTCAGTCATATCGGTAGTACTAAATCTTCCTTTAACTGTATTGGCTTTTAACCAATCTTCGATAACAGCACCTAGTTCTTTACCTCCAAAGTCTTTTTCTAAATCACCATCCCATGAATCGAACTTTTTAATGCGAATTACAATTTCTCTTCCATTTTCGAACATATCATCGAAGTGTTTTTGAAGCGATGCGTTGAAATTATCTAATTGAGAAAGTACAGCTTCTTCTAGAAGCACAGGTAACTCGGCAGAGAAGGAAGGAGCCCCAGTACCTTGTGCGGTTGCTACTTGTTTATCGGTGTAGGAGTCTAAACCTTGAAGTGTAAACGTGATGGATTTTTTGGGTCCAGTAGTGTTAACTACCCAGGTTAGCTGCATAATTATGTCAGCTTTGGCTTGTTTTTTCAACTTATCAACAGGACTTTCGGCCACAGACGCTCCACCTTTACTAGTAAGCATCGCGTTTTCAGCACTCTCCGACTCTAATGATTTAAGTGCAGATTCAGCATTTTTCAAAGGAAACCCTCTATCTGCCATCAAGCCATTGATTTTACTTATTACGTTCAATAAATCTGAACTCGACTGGAATGCTCGTTTGTAGTCTGGCACCTTTACCTTTGTACCTTGATTGTCGTATTCAATCATAAATCCGTTTTGATTGCACCAAACATCCGAAGGTAATACCATGATGGTTGGTTTTTTTGCTTGCCCAAAACTAGCTGTTGTGATGAGTAAGATACTGCAAATTGCTAATAGTGTTTTTTTCATTTTGTCTTTATTTAAGGGATTACTAAAATATTATCGGCTATCATTTTTTTCTTCAATTCCGATCGCTTAACGATGACTACAATTCCAAAGGTTACACCATTAGTAGCGGATTTGCGGTCTTTTCCTTTTGTTACTATGGCAATTGGCATATCATTCATCGAAGTATAATTAAGGTAATCGCCACCATCGGTAAAAAACTTATTAAAATAGTCTTCGTGTTTTTCCTGAATGTTGGCTTCGTTAAGCAAAGGTTTGGCATTGCACTCGCTTTTCCCTTTGATTATTCCTTTGAATAATACATCGCGAACTGCATTTTTCTTTGCTTGTTCTACCGCATCGTTTTTCGAATTCCCAAAACCAAAGGCTTTGAGTGTTTGTGAACCATCTCCTTCCACACCGAGGCATTCGGTTTCGTAAGTATATTCACCTGCCAATCGGCTTTTGGATTGGGCATAGCTTCCGAACGATACTGCTATCAATAAGGAAGCAAATAGAATTGATTTTTTCATTTTACCTTTCTTTTATTAATTAAAAACCTGAAGACAAACCTTTAATAACACCTGCGGCCTCAAGATCTTTGCGCAAGGCATCTTTCTGAACGGAAACGACAACACCAATTTTATATTCCTTCCCAATTTTTAATCTATCCCCCTCACCTACTGCTCCATCGTTGGATACGGTAACGTATTTCATGTATTTTCCTCCGTCTCTGAAAAAGTCTTCAAAAAATGCTTGTTTTTGTTCTTCAATAGCCGGGTCGCTAGCTAAGGCTTTTTGTGCCACACAACCTTGACCTCCTCCTGCAAATCCTTTGAAAATAACACCATGTACGGCATTCTTTTTCGATTGCTCGGTAGCAACGGTTGGCTTTTTAGAGTAGCTCCATACTTTCACTAAATAAGTACCCATGGCTCCATTCCCTACACATTCTATTTCATATCTAAAATCTTCCGTATCTTTATTTGCTTTGCGCTCAGCCTTTTTTTCTCCTATTTGAGCCATTGCACTTGGCGAAAAGATAAGACCTGTTACAAGTGCCAAGGTCATCACTATGGTTGTTGTTAGTTTTTTCATAATTATATTGAATTAAGTTATATTATTATTGGTTGGTAAAAATAGTATTTAATTCATTTGTCGTATCAACATTCCAGAATAAAATTTACTACTTCCACCTTTAAACAACGTTCTGTCTACTTTTGGTTTGGCAGGAGTTGAAGGGTCATTAACGGTTTCTGATTCTTGCAAAACGTCAGCCATATATCTATTATCCCATATTTGGCTATCATCTACTTTTATTTTACCCACCCTTACATAGGTCGTTTTTCCTGTTTTTGGGTCAAGCGTTTGCTCAAGCACTTCGAACTTATCTCCTCCTTCTAAACCTTCTTTCATTCCAATTTTTGCAGTTGCTGGATCGCCCGAAAGGAGAGGTGTCTTGGTACGAAATACTTCATACGATTTTTCGAGTTTGGCTATTACGGCATCCACCGCATTCACCGTAGCAACTGCCACTAACTCATCATCACTTCTTTTTTGTTTTAGCGACATAGGCACGTTTGCCATTGCTTTTTCATCACCAATATATTTCAGTTGAAACAAGTTTGTTTTATCAAACGCTTCCTTTTTCTTAGGGTCGATATTGGCATCATCCATCCATAAATCTTGATAAAAAACAGCTTCTATCGAATCGTTCCATACCAATTGATAGAGGTAAGAAGTGGTTTGAACCACATATCCCTCTGTGGCTTTTTTGATGGCTGCTTGTTTTGCAGCTTCAAGTTCTGGACTGGTTTGTATGTTTATTTTTACTAATGATGCTGAATTGGGATTGCTAGCCGCATCGTACAAGGCCCTTTTGCTAATGTAATTGAATCGGGTAACAACCACAAAGGTATTGCCAATAAGTTCGACCCCTGCATCGGAAATGGAAGCCAATCCTCTGGCTGACTTTTTCGCTATGTTCACTTCCATTTCGGAAGCATTGTAAGAACCTCTATCGCCAATTAGCGTCATGTTGAAACCACCTTTCTCACTGCGGTTGAACCATTTTGCCACCATATCGCGAGCCACATTGTTGCTCACCAAATATTTGTTGATGATTTGAGGCAAGTATTTGGTGTTGGTGGTATCAATCAATCCTCCGGTGGCAGCCGAAGCTTGGCCTTTGGCAGCTGTTGCCAGGCTACTTCCAACACCTCTAAGCATGGCCTTGCCCTTGCTATCGCCCTCGGTGCTTACCTTTCCTTTCTCGGCATCGGTAAGCGGATATTTACGGGAATCGAACGAACGTTGTTTCAAGGTATGATCGTTGAACTTTTCGGGAATTGGGGCTTTCATAAAAGCATCTTTTATGATGTCGGCTTTAATCAATCCTGCATCATCTATAATAATAGTGTGGATTGAACTTCTTCGATATTTTACATCGGCAGGTTTGGTTTGTGCTCCAGCTAATAAGGTGGACAATACGAATAGAGAAATGTAGATTTTTTTCATGCAAATTATTTTTATTTGCAGCAAAGATAAATTTTTTTTAATCCAAAACAACCGAGTATTTAATTCGAAATTGGCAAGGGAGAAAAGAAACTGAACGCAAACTGCTTCGAAAAGATAAAAATCACTCCATAATTGCCGCCACTTTAAGCTTAAAACTCCTTTCGTTTACTCCAAAAAGTCTCTCGCTATAGCGAAAAGTGTCATCGCTATAGCGAAAGATGTCATCGCTATAGCGAAAGGGGTCATCGCTGTAGCGAAAGGTGTCACCGCTATAGCGAAAGGTGTCATCGCTGTAGCGAAAGGTGTCATCGCTATAGCGAAAGGTGTCAACGCTATAGCGAAAGGTGCCATCGCTATAGCGAAAGGTGTTACCGCTATAGCGAATGGGTTTTTCGCTGTAGCGGAAGGTATTTTCGGCTTTACTATTTCTCAAAATGAAAACGTTTGGTATTCATCTTTGTAAATTTTGATGCTAAATATGCGGATAGTTGCGAATGCAGAAATAAGGTAAAAGGAAACGGAGCAAAATTATCGGCCAAGAAAATAAATTCTCAATTGGATAACTAGAATTTGATAATTTTGTGATTATTGCAGGATTTGAGGAACCTTCGCTTTTCGAAAATTCGAATCGCTCATCAAGACGAATAAAGGAACTCAAAAGCAATCACAACTAAAAACAATGAACTATATAGTAGATCAAACTTTCGAAAAGCAAGATTACACCACGCTACATTTAGCAAAAGGTGAGTACGAAGGATGTGTATTTAATGCATGTAATTTCAACGCTTCTAATTTGTCAAATATCAATTTTATCGACTGCACATTTACCAATTGCAACTTAAGCACAGCTTCGCTCGGCAATACTGGCCTTCGAAATGTAATTTTCAGCGATTGTAAGATGTTGGGTATGCATTTCGAAAACTGCAATACCTTTCTATTTGCCGTTTCTTTCACCAAATGTTATTTAAACCTTTCCTCGTTTTATAAATGCAACATGAAGAAATCTGTTTTCATATCATGTAGCTTACACGAAGTGGATTTTACCGAATGTGATTTATCAGCAGCTTCCTTTCTTCATTGCGATTTTCACTTATCCGTTTTTGGCAACACCATCCTCGAAAAAGCCGACTTGCGAACTTCCTTCAATTACACACTCGACCCCGAGTTGAATAAGATAAAAAAAGCTAAGTTCTCGCTTCAAGGGAGTACAGGGCTTTTGCACAAATACAATATAGAAATAGAATAAACCTATCAGTGCCCTCCCTCCTATTCATTCATCAGACAAATGTTGGTTACCGTGTCTCGGAAAAATTAATTTCTATCTAGGAAACGAAAACAGAAATGTTAACAAACAATAAAGCATGCTTGTTCGGCAGTATTCACATCCACAGGACATCACTTCTATCAAAATAATTAGTACTTTCGCAATCTTTAAAAATAAGAAAAGCATCAATGAACATTTACGATAAGTACGAAGCCGTTATAGGCCTTGAAGTTCACGCACAATTATCAACAAAGAGCAAAGCGTATTCGAGCGACAGTACCGAATTTGGAGTATTATCCAACACCAACGTAAGCCCTATTTCTCTTGGGCATCCAGGCACATTGCCTATGTCGAATAAACGTGTGATAGAATATGCGGTTAGATTGGGCTTGGCTTGCAAAAGCAATATACGTGAGGTAAACGAATACGCACGAAAAAATTACTTCTATGCCGATTTACCAAAAGGCTATCAAATCACTCAAGACAAAACACCAATTTGCAACGGAGGTTACATCACTATTAAAAAGGACGATGGCACAGAGAAGCAGATTAATATCACGCGTATTCACATGGAAGAGGATGCAGGAAAAAGTATTCATGATATCGACCCTTTCGACACTTTAATAGATTTGAATCGTGCAGGAGTGGCATTGCTCGAAATTGTGAGTGAGCCTGAAATTAAAAATGGTGATGAAGCTTACCAATACTTAACTGAGGTTCGCAAACTCGTTCGATACCTCGACATTTGCGATGGAAATATGGAAGAAGGTAGTTTGAGATGTGATGCCAACATTTCGGTGATGCTCAAAGGCTCGAAAACATTCGGACAACGTAATGAAGTAAAAAACATGAACTCCATTCGCAACGTGCAACGTGCTATTGAATACGAAATAAAACGACAAATAGATGCGATAGAAAACGGAGAAGTGATACAACAAGACACTCGCAGTTTTGATGCTGTAGCAGGCACCACTTTTATTTTGCGAAGCAAAGAAATGGCCAATGATTATCGCTATTTCCCCGAGCCCGACTTGCAACCTGTTATTGTTTCACAAGAGTATATTGCTAAGGTGAAATCCTCCTTGCCACCTTTGCCAAATGACTTGTACAAAAAATACCTTGCGCTCGGTTTATCGGCTTACGATGCAGGAGTGCTAACCGATTCGAAAGAAATAGCATTGTATTTTGAAGAAATAATAGCCCAAACAAAAAACACGAAAGCCGCTTCAAACTGGTTAACCGTGCAAGTAAAATCATTTCTAAATGACAATGCATTGCACATCTCCGAATTTAAAATAACACCAAAACGAATTGCCGAACTAGTTGATTTTATTGACACCGGAAAAGTAAGTCACACGATTGCAACTCAAAAGATATTCCCAAAAATGCTTGAAGACCCATCAAAATCGGCAGTTGAAATAGCTGAAGAGAATAATTGGATTCAAGAAAGTGATACAGGAGCATTACGCACCTTTGTTCTCGAAGCCATTGCAAAATATCCAGAAAAAGTAACTGAATATAAAAACGGGAAAGTGTCTCTACTTGGCTTATTTATGGGTGAAGTAATGAAATTATCAAAAGGAAAAGCCGATCCTAAAATCGCTACTGAATTAGTAAAACAAGAATTAGAAAAATAAACCAAAATGAAAATAAAAAACACCTTATTGTTATTACCACTCTTATTATTTATGGCTTGCTCTACCTCCAATTCGGCAACTGCAGGATTTGAATTAACAGGCAAACTAACGAACACTCACAACGAACATCTTTATCTTGAACAGCTTTCGCCAACAGGTATCACCAAGATTGACTCGGTGACGTTGGATGAAAAAGGCGAATTCAAAATGAGTGCTCAAATAAAAGAAATAGGTTTTTATCGATTGAGTATTGCCGAAAAAAACTTTGCTACTTTTATTTTCAGCCCAAACGAAAAAGTTACTGTTACTGCCTTAGCCAACGATTTAGGCAACAGTTATCAAGTTGAAGGTTCGCCCGATTCGAAATTGTTTTGGGATGTGAATAAGGCTTCAGCTAATAGTTTCAGACAAAGAGATTCATTGCAGCGAATGTTTCAAGCTTTCGTGAACACAGAGAAAGATACCATGAAAATTGAAGCAATGAGTAAACAGTTAGAAGGGCCTTACACAGCAATGGTTAATGCACATAACGAGTACTTGAAAAGCTTTATTGAAAAAAACTCAACCTCCTTTGCATCGTTAGCGGCTATACAACAATTGAAAGCAGAGGGATTTTTGCCAACTTATTTGAAATTAGACGAAGCTCTATTCGCAAAGTATCCTAATTCACCTTACATAAAATCTTTTCACGAAAGCATTGCAGGACAAAAACAAACTGCAGAAGCTGAGAAGAAACTAGCTGTAGGACAACCCGCACCTGAAATAACAATGAATACTCCAGATGGCAAACCACTTTCCTTATCATCCTTGAAAGGGAAAGTTGTATTAATCGATTTCTGGGCATCTTGGTGTCGTCCTTGCCGTATGGAAAACCCTAATGTAGTATTGGCTTACAACAAGTTTAAGTCAAAAGGATTTGACATATACAGTGTTTCGCTTGACAAAGAAAAAGAAAACTGGAAAGCAGCCATCGAAAAGGATCACTTATCCTGGCCAAATCACGTTTGCGACTTTCAATTCTGGCAATCACCTGTTGTAAAACTATATAATTTTAATGGAATACCTACCAACGTACTGATTGACAGAAATGGAATAATTCTAGCAAAAAGTCTTAGAGGTGAAGAATTAACGAAGAAGTTAGAGGAGATTTTTAAATAATAATATTACTTTTGCACACTTTAAAAACTATACATAAATAAAAATTAAACAATGGCATATTTATTCACCTCCGAATCGGTGTCAGAAGGACATCCGGACAAAGTAGCAGATCAGATTTCTGATGCATTAATTGATAACTTTTTAGCATTCGACCCGCAATCGAAGGTAGCTTGCGAAACGTTAGTAACCACTGGACAAGTTGTGTTGGCAGGTGAAGTAAAATCGAAAGCGTATTTGGACGTTCAAACCATTGCACGTGATGTAATCAAAAAAATAGGATACACCAAAAGCGAATACATGTTCGAAGCTGATTCGTGCGGTGTGCTTTCGGCAATTCACGAACAATCATCTGATATCAATCAAGGTGTTGATAAAAAGAAAAAAGAAGAACAAGGTGCAGGTGACCAAGGAATGATGTTCGGTTACGCAACTAGCGAAACTGATAATTACATGCCATTACCATTGGATTTGGCGCATTTATTATTGCTCGAACTTGCTGCAATTCGTAAAGAAGGTAAACAAATGAAATACCTTCGCCCTGATGCTAAGTCGCAAGTTACTATTGAGTACAACGACAACAACCAACCTGTGCGTATCGATACCATCGTAATCTCTACTCAACACGATGACTTTACGAAAGGAGATCAGAAAAAAATGCAAGAGCAAATCACGAAAGATGTGAAGTCTATCTTGATTCCTCGCGTGAAAAAACATTTAAAAACATCGTTACACAAATTGTTTAATGATAAAATCACTTACCATATTAATCCAACTGGGAACTTCGTTATCGGTGGGCCACATGGTGACACAGGATTAACAGGTAGAAAAATAATTGTGGATACTTATGGTGGAAAAGGTGCACACGGAGGTGGAGCATTCTCAGGAAAAGACCCATCGAAAGTTGACCGTTCGGCAGCTTACGCTACACGACACATTGCAAAAAACATGGTAGCAGCTGGAGTTTGTTCTGAAATTTTAGTTCAAGTTTCTTATGCTATTGGCGTTGCTAAACCAATGGGTATTTATGTGAATACTTATGGAACTTCAAAAGTTAAATTAACAGATGGAGAAATAGCAAAAGTGGTAGAAAATGTTTTCGACATGCGTCCTTATTTTATCGAACAACGTTTGAAATTACGTAATCCTATCTACAGCGAAACTGCTGCTTATGGACACATGGGAAGAAAATCAGAAGTAGTTACTAAAACTTTCAAGACTCCTGATGGTAAAGAGAAAAAGGTAAAAGTTGAACTTTTTACTTGGGAAAAACTTGATTACGTTGCAAAAGTGAAAGCCGCTTTTAAAATTAAGTAATCGATAAGAGTTTAAACAAAAAAAGTCCCGAAATATTTCGGGACTTTTTTGTTTAATGAGGAGCTTGTTTCTCCTAAGAGTTTTCTATCGTTTACAAGACTGTGATACCTGTTGCTTCGAAAACCAACTCTGTCGATGGTTCCTTAATTGAATTAATAAACTCTCTTGATTTACCTTCTTCAGTGGCATATCGTTTCAACATTTCAAGAGTTAAGGTTTTCATGGATGCAACACCTGTAAACACAGCCTTTTTTCCAGCTATGTCTTTTGGTAAAGCAAATTTGTGATCCTTCACATTTACGTACATCGTCACCCCTTCTCCTTTATCAACTTTCATCCAACAGCCATCCACCTGACAAACTGAGGTAATAGGCCCAACCAAATTAGCGTGTACTTCGGTTTTTCCTTTCATGCCTTGATAGAATTGTTCGTAATTTTGAATGGTTGAGAAATCAACTTTTTCGCCATAATTAACACCTTGTGCTTTTGCGAATAGACCAGTAACCATTACTAATGCTACTCCGAGTATTATTTTTTTCATGTTTTTGATTAATTAAATTTTCACCAAAGATAAAATATATTAATGAGATATGAAAAATATTTTTGGTTCCCCTTTTAAATTAGGGATGATTTCAATCTTTCTTTTCATATCCAAATTTAGTATGTAAGGATAAATCTCAGACCTATACTTCTTCGAAATTAAAGAGCAAATCAAGGAAAAGGGGCAAAAAAAAATCCCGAATTACTTCGGGATTCCTTTTAACAATCAACTAACTTAAAAACACTAACTCTATTATCCTTCTACTGAAAAATCTCTTCTTACAACAAATTTTGTTGTAACAGGTAGTTTTTGAGCTGCTAATCTCAACGCTTCTTTAGCTATTTCGATAGGCACGCCTTCTGCTTCAAACATAATACGTCCTGGTTTTACCACAGCAACCCAATATTCAGGGCTACCTTTACCTTTACCCATACGAACCTCTGCAGGCTTTTTAGTAATTGGTTTATCAGGGAACACTCTAATCCATATTTGACCTTCACGTTTCATGAAACGTGTAACAGCAACACGGGCAGCTTCCAATTGACGAGCTGTTACCCACGCTCCTTCAGTTGCTTTAAGTCCAAATGAACCGAATGAAAGTTGGTCGCCACGTTTAGCGTTACCTTTCATCTTCATTTTGTGCATCTTTCTAAATTTGGTTCTTTTCGGCTGTAACATTTTGTATTTCGTATTTTAGGATTTATTCATTAGGCAGTTCCTAATTCAAAATCTTGTTATTATTATTTTATCAGTTATTACTTATAATTCTTATTCTGAATTCTAAATTATTTTCTTGGCTCTCTTCTGTCGCCTCCGCTTCTTGGACCACCAGCGCGTTTGTCAAATTTTCTATCGCCTCTATCACCACCTTTTGCACCAAAACCACGTTTTTCGTCTTTAGGTCCTGCAGTTGAACTTCCAATGTTTGGAGACAAATCGCGTTTGCCATATACCTCACCTTTGCAAATCCAAACTTTTACACCAATACGACCATAAGTAGTATGAGCTTCAGCTAGTGCGTAATCAATATCAGCACGTAAAGTGTGCAAAGGAGTACGTCCTTCTTTGTAACCTTCAACACGAGCCATTTCAGCTCCTGCCAAACGACCAGAACATTTAACCTTGATCCCTTCAGCACCCATTCTCATGGTTGATGCTACAGTCATTTTCATTGCTCTACGGAAAGAGATACGTCCTTCTATTTGACGAGCAATACTGTCAGCAACCAAACGTGCATCCAACTCAGGTCTTTTAATTTCAAAAATATTGATTTGAATGTCCTTTTTGGTGATTTTTTTCAATTCTTCTTTGATTTTATCAACCTCTTGGCCACCTTTTCCAATGATAATTCCGGGACGGGAAGTATTAATGGTTACTGTAATGATTTTTACAGTTCTTTCAATAACTATTTTTGAAATGCTAGCTTTAGCCAAACGAGCTTTCAAATAAGTTCTTATTTTGAAGTCTTCTACTAATTTGTCAGAAAAATTTGCTCCGCCATACCAGTTAGAATCCCATCCTTTAATGATTCCTAAACGTAAGCCTATTGGATTTGCTTTTTGTCCCATTTAATTTTTTATTATGTTATTTTGTTGTTTCTACTTGATTATTATTATCAGCTACTTTTTTGCTGTCAACTACTATTGTTACGTGGTTCGAACGTTTTCTTACTCTGTGAGCACGCCCTTGAGGAGCTGTTCTCAAACGTTTCATTTGAAGAGCACTGTCAACAAATATTTCTTTCACTATCAAATTGCTATTTTCTGGGCGTTCGCCAGTTTTTGCTTCAAAGTTAGTGATGGCCGAAGTAAGTAATTTCTCCAATCTTCCAGAAGCTTCTTTTGGATTGAATTTTAATATATTTAAAGCCATAAACACATCTTTACCTCTGATAAGGTCAGCCAATAATCTCATCTTACGTGGAGAAGTTGGACAATTTTTCAATACAGCAAAATATCTGCCTTTGTTTGCCTCTTTGCGTGCTTCCGCTGCTTTTTGTTTTCTAACACCCATTTTATTTGTTGTTTTCGGATTTCAGTTTATCGATTCAAGGTTTTACCTTATTCAATTCGCTTACTCCTGTTTTTATTTTTATGTTTGATTACTACTTTTTAATTTCGAATTTTGTTTGCCTTATCGGCTAAACTCTCTTCGTAAATTATTTACTTGCTTTATCTCTGTTTCCTGAGTGACCTCTGAAAGTTCTAGTTGGAGCAAATTCTCCGAATTTATGACCAACCATATTTTCTGTTACATACACAGGGATAAATTTATTGCCATTGTGAACAGCTACTGTCAATCCAACGAAATCTGGAGAAATCATTGATCTACGAGACCAAGTTTTGATAACTGTTTTTTTACCAGATTCTTGTACTGCCATCAATTTTTTCTCTAATTTCCAATCGATGAAAGGACCTTTTTTTAACGAACGTGCCATTTTTTTATTTTTTTATGTTGTGAAACTCTTCCTTTCAAAAGAGCCATTAAACTAGTTAATTATTTACTTATTTCTTTCTTCCTTCGATAATGTATTTATTCGAAGCTTTCTTAGGATAACGTGTTTTGAACCCTTTAGATGGTAAGCCCTTGCGCGAACGTGGATGACCTCCTGATGCTCTTCCTTCACCTCCTCCCATTGGATGATCTACTGGGTTCATTGCTACCGGACGAGTTCTTGGTCTGCGACCTTGCCAACGTGTACGACCAGCTTTTCCGCTGATTTCCAAATTGTGGTCAGCATTTGATACCGAACCAATGGTAGCCATACATGTAACCAATACCATACGAGTTTCTCCCGATGGCATTTTTACTACTGCATACTTTCCGTCACGTGCACTCAATTGAGCTGACGAACCAGCACTACGAGCCATGATAGCACCTTGTCCTGGACGTAATTCAATATTATGAATAGTTGTACCCAATGGAATATCTGATAAGTACAATGCATTTCCTATTTCAGGAATCGCATCTTTACCCGACATAATTTTTGCGCCCACTTGCAAACCTGCAGGAGCTACAATATAACGTTTTTCACCATCAGCATACACTACTAATGCAATACGTGCAGTACGATTTGGATCGTACTCAATGGTTTTTACGGTTGCAGGAACTCCTGCTTTGTCTCTTTTGAAATCTATAATACGGTATTGTTGTTTATGACCACCACCAATGTAGCGCATTGTCATTTTACCTGTATTGTCACGTCCACCCGATTTTTTAACTGGAACTAGCAAACTTTTTTCTGGTTTGCCATGTGTGATGTCAGCGTTATCACTTACTAATTTAAAACGCTGGCCCGGTGTTAGGGGTCTTAATTTTTTTAATGCCATTTTAGTTTTTTTATTTTCACAGGTTACTATACCTGTATAGTTATTCTCTTATTTCCTCAGCAAAATCAAGTGTTTTGGTTGTATCTAGCTTTCGCTTTCAAGCACCTATTCATCCTAAATTTGCTTCCCTAGTTTTATTAGGGAGCGCAAAAGTAGAAAATTTATTTATATAAACAACAGTTGATTGAAAATATTTTCTCTTTATTTAACATACCTTACCCTACAACACCCCAAAAACTAAAACTCCTTACATTTCTGTAAGGAGTTTTTTTTGTGCTATGTTTTAAGTGCTAGATGTGGTGGTGAGGACACCACCTACTATTCGGCACTAGCGAAACACGCTAGCGCCAGCGGGACAGGTTTATTATTGAATCACAATTTTCTTTACTTCTATTATTGTATTACCGGCATCTCTGATGGTAACAAAATAAAGCCCGTTTCCGGTCCAGGTGCTTAAATCAATATAAAATTGCTGCTGATTTATTAATGAGTAAAACACTTGTTGGCTCAATGCATTG
>CAIWDF010000237.1 GCA_903911435.1 uncultured Bacteroidota bacterium | reverse complement strand
TCGGTCAATGAGTTTTATTAATAACCTACCTTGGTTAATTGTCAAATTCTCAAGCTCTTTTCCAAATTGTTCTTTTAATTGTTTTTCGGCTAACTTAGTGTATTTAAACCGTTCCCTTTCTGGCATATTTGCCAATATCCGATCATATTCTTTAAGTTTTGCTGCTGCAAGAATAGCATATGGATAAACTACTTTTACGTTATATTTAAGCCTATCCCAAGCAGCCTTTTGTCTTGGATTTCTAAAAATTCGGTCAGCATAACAATAGACAGTTGGTAGGGTTACAAAAGGTATTGTATCTCCTTCGTAAATAGTGAGTCTTACATATGCTGCATGCACTGGCAAGACCAATCCTTTCAGAGAATCAGATTGAGATTGCATCATTAGTGGAAAAAGAATGAATATGAATATAAACTTTTTTCTCATGTTTGGTCGAAGTTTACAAAAGTAATACCAATAATTTGATTTGGGTATAAATTAGAAAACAACCTTAAAAATGATTATAGTCCGTTGTCGCTTTCTATTCAAACACCAATAACGTTTATAACATTGAAGTATTGCCAACTCAATTCGATACTCGGAAATTTAAATTTATGGGATTAAGAATAAGAAATAATGATGAACCTACTTCAAATCCATAATATCAGACTCTAGATAAATTATTCTTATTCAAAGGCATCCAAATTAATGATTAAAGGTGACAGTTTTTTAAAATTTATTCCAAATCCAACTTTAAGCCATCGTAAGCAAGCGAAATAAATGAGGGTAACTCTTTTTCCACATCGTGATGTAATCCTAGTTGGTGGCTTATGTGTGTAAAATATGCCCGTTCTGGTTTTAGCTCCTTCATCAGCTCAATTGCTTGCTCAAAAGTAAAATGTGATATATGAGATTCTCTTCTTAACGCGTTAACAACAATGATTTCCGAACCCTTGATTTTTTGTTTTTCTTGCTCAGAAATATAATTAGCGTCAGTTATGTAGGTGAAATCTTTGATTCTAAAACCAAAAACAGGTAAACGATAATGCATCACTTCAATCGGTAAGAAATCAAGCCTATCAATAGTTGTGAGTTCATTTTTTAATAAATGAAACTTAATTTCTGGAATCCCAGGATATTTAAATTCGGTGAAAATATATGCATAGTCGCGTCTGATAGCTTGCTGTACACGCTCCGAAGCATAAACATCCATTTCTTTTTGTTGAATGTAATTATATGCTCTTATATCATCAAAACCTCCTGTATGATCCTTGTGTTCGTGAGTAAGGATAACGGCATCAAGTGTTTTAACGTTTTCGCGCAACATTTGTTGTCGGAAGTCTGGGCCTGCATCAATAATGTAGGTTTTATGATTATCCTCAATCAAAATTGAAGAACGTAAACGTTTATCTCTATTATCTGTTGATTGACAAACAATACAGGGACAAGCAATAATAGGAACACCCTGTGAAGTTCCTGTTCCTAAAAATGTAATTTTCACTTTAGATTTAAATATAAAACGCATAAAAGTAGGAGAAAATCCAATACCAAATATTTCTAATTAAGCAAGTCGAAGAAAATTCAGCGAATATTGATGCACATATTTTGTAATTAATTACTAAGACTTTCCACCCGACAAATCAATGAGAATAAATCAATAATATGATTCAAACGCCCTTAAAATAAAGACTTATATGGACTTTTATATGGTTGAACATTATTATAAATAATGTTAATAAGATGTTTATTTGTTGTTGAAAATTATTTTTCCAGAACAAGTCTTTCAAAATTTGGTAATTTTGCTCTATGACTGATTTTGCAACTAAAACCGATATAAACTCCCGAAGACGAGTAACCAAGCCTAGTTCCGCTCAACAACTAATGGACATCGGCAAACTGCCACCACAAGCCGTAGAGCTCGAAGAAGCCGTACTTGGAGCGTTAATGCTCGAGCGTGATGCACTAACAAATGTAATTGACATTTTAAAACCGCAGAGTTTTTATAAAGATGCCAATGCACGGATTTTTGCAGCTATCGAACAATTATTCACTCGTTCAGAACCTGTCGATATCTTAACAGTGACTCAAGAATTAAAAAAAACAGGAGAACTTGAAATTGTTGGTGGTGCATATTATATCACTCAACTTACCAATCGCGTTGCATCTGCTGCTAATGCCGAATTTCATGCACGAATTGTTGCACAAAAGTTTATTCAAAGAGAATTGATTCGAATTTCGACTGATACCATACGCGATTCTTACGAAGAGAGTTCTGATGTATTCGATTTATTAGACAAAGCAGAAAAAAATCTTTTTTCAATAGTTGAAGGTAATATCAAAAAAAATTATGATAAGATGAGTACCCTCATTCGATTAGCAATTGAACAAATCGATAGAATCAAAGAAAATCAAGGACAATTTTCAGGAATTCAATCTGGACTGACAGCATTGGATAGAATCACTTCAGGCTGGCAAAATTCAGACTTAGTAATCATCGCAGCTCGACCTGCGATGGGTAAAACAGCTTTAGTATTGACCATGGCTCGAAATGCGGCTGTTGATTTTAAACATCCTGTTGCTGTATTCTCATTAGAGATGTCCTCATTACAACTTGTCACCCGTCTGATTGCAAGTGAAACAGAGCTATCTTCAGAAAAACTTAAAAAAGGTACTCTTGAAGATTATGAATATGCTCAATTGAATGAGAAAATCAAACAAATAGCTGAAGCACCTTTGTTTATTGACGATACACCAGGATTGTCGGTCTTCGAACTTCGAGCTAAAGCAAGAAGATTGAAAGAACAACACAAAATTGAACTTATTATTATTGATTACCTTCAATTAATGACTGCTGGTGGCGAAGGAAAAGGAAATAGAGAGCAGGAAATTGCCACCATTTCTCGATCTCTTAAAGGGTTAGCCAAAGAATTAAATATTCCGGTAATCGCACTTTCTCAGTTAAGCAGAGCGGTTGAAACACGAGGGGGAGATAAACGTCCTGTACTTTCTGACTTGCGTGAATCTGGAGCTATTGAGCAAGATGCAGATATCGTTATGTTTATACACCGTCCAGAATATTACAATATTACAGAAGATGGAGAAGGAAACTCAACTATTGGAGTTGCAGAATTGATCATAGCAAAACATCGAAATGGACCAATTGATTCCGCCAAGACAAGATACATTGGTAAGTATACTAAATTTACTGACCTTGATTTTATGGACACAAAAGAAGATGATTATGGTAACTCTAGTGCATTATCACCTTCTTCCGATTTTGGAACACAGAACTCTGTAATTCGAGGATCAAAAATGAATGACATTGAAGAAGATCATCCTTTCTAATTTAATATAATGAAAATGAAACACCTTCTTTTTTTAGTCGCCTTAACTTTTAGTTCATTCTATTCTCAAGCGGCTTATATTCTAATTCCTATGGACTTGCAACAAAAAGACCATTTGAAAGCTTATGGCATTGCGTATTGGGTATTAAAAAATGACATTGAGGTGCATTGGTTGCTTAATTATCGTGGTGGAAGCTTCATGATGAAAGATGCTAAAGGAATTGAATCAGAATGCACTGTTCGTGGGGTTTCATTCGAGGTAATCGCTGACGCAAAATCCACTTCCATTTTAACTGAAATTTCAGATCCCGAAGTGAACATGGAAGATGTGAAACTTGAGAAAGCTCCAAAAATGGCGGTTTATTCTCCTAAATTTAAACAACCTTGGGACGATGCAGTAACTTTAGTACTTACTTATGCTGAAATTCCTTATGATATTTTGTATGACGAAGAAATAATGCAAGATAAACTTGTAAAATATGATTGGTTACATCTTCATCACGAAGATTTTACAGGACAATATGGAAGATTTTGGTCACAATATAAAAATGCTAATTGGTATCAAGAACAACAAAAATCACTTGAAGAAAGTGCACAAAAATTAGGGTTTCAAAAAGTGTCGCAAATGAAGCTTGCTGTGGCAAAAAAAATAAGAGACTTTACTGCAGGAGGAGGATTCTTGTTCGCCATGTGTTCAGCCCCAGACAGTTATGACATTGCATTATCCGCTGAAGGAATTGATGTTTGTGAATCGATGTTTGATGGTGATGGATCAACTCCAGATTTTAATCACAAACTGGATTATGCAAAAACTTTTGCATTCACAGGGTTTTCCCTTAGTACTAATCCTTTTGAATATAAAAAATCGAATATAGACACTTACGATACACGAGCTCAAAAATATGGTGTAACTCAAAAAAATGACTTATTCACTCTATTTGATTTCTCTGCCAAATGGGACGTAGTTCCAACTATGCTTTGTCAAAATCATGAACAAATTATAAAAGGTTTTTGGGGGCAAACTGTGGGTTTCGATAAGTCCTTTATTAAACCCAATGTGCTTATCTTAGGTGAAAATAAAGCTGCTAATGAAGCTCGTTATATTCACGGAGAATTTGGAAAAGGTACTTATACATTTTATAGTGGTCACGATCCTGAAGATTATCAGCACCGTGTTGAGGACCCTCCTACCGATTTAAGTTTACACCCTAATTCTCCTGGGTATCGACTAATATTGAATAATGTTCTGTTTCCTGCGGCAAAAAAGAAGAAACAGAAAACATAATATGAGTGAGAAAGACTTCTTTATTTTTTAAGAAGTCTTTTTGCTTCATCAACCGAAATTTTATTTCCATCATTATAGGCAACTATAAAGGCATCCGTTAATTCTGCTGTCACAAGTTCCGATTTCAATTTAGATGCTTCTTCGTATGAAGAGAAACTGCCAATGGTGTAAATTGTCAAACCCTTTTCATCAACATAATTCTTAATACCTTTCGAAGCTACCTTTAAAAATTTGTTTGCTATTTCGAGAGGTACCTCATCCTTAAATGCGCCAATCTGAACTTTGAATATTATTCCTAATTCCGTTTTTATTTCATTGTTTTTCAGAAGTAAACTCTTCGCTTCTTTTTTTGTAGAATCTTGACTTCCTTGTTCATTCAAACTTTTCTGCTTTATCATAGATTGTTCATTTTTAGCTTTTGAATTTACTGTTTCTTTCTTGTTCGATTCATTAGGATTGACAATTGGGGATGCAATATCATTTGATTTTTCATTACTAGGAAGCACAATGGTTTGTCCATTGTTACTAATCGAAAATTTCGGTAAAGCATTTAAATTGGGACCGTTTGCATATGTAATATTCCCTTGTGATTCTAATTGTTTGGCCTCTGCTAATGAGATTCTCTTGCCATTATAATAGGCAGTAACGAATGCATCATTAAGTCCTGTCTCAACTAAAGCTACTTTTGCTTCATTCGCCTTTCCTGTGTTATTATAAATTCCAACATTGTATCTCAAGTTTCCATTGGGAGCCGTTTCAGTATACAAGGAAAGCACATTATAAAGTTTTTCTGCTGTTACAGGTTGAGAATATACTCCCACTTGAACAGTATAAAATAATCCTCCTCCAATTGTCGTTATATTTTTGGTAGGTGCAATTTCCTTTGGTTCTGATGGTTGTTGTTTGGTGATTGATGTTTCTGCAATTTTAGTATTTTCTGTAGGCACCTGCTGAATAGTCGAAGCAGCCTCGGTGTTTTTAGAATTTGTATTTATCGGGCTAAGACCATTCATTGCTAAAGCTTGATTGATTGGAATACGTTTACCATTAAGAAACGCTACCACGAATGCATCCCTGTATCCGAAATCCCTAATCTGATTTTTCGCAAAATCAGCGGTAGTATATTTTACAAAAACCCCTGCCATATATCTTGTCAGGCCTTGACTCGTGGTTTCTCCTGCAATTGGTGTAATCCCTTTAAATAAATTTTGAGGTATAGGATTCTTGAAAGCGCCAATTTGAACTTTATAAACCAACCCTTCGGGTAATTTCTCATTCACAGGAATTGGTTTTTTTGCAGAATAAACTGCAGTATTTTTTTTCTCAAAAAGCTCATTCGGAGCCAACCTAATTGCACTTAGGTTAGGCAGTGTTGATTTGTTTTGATTTACTGATATCTTTTCATTCACTGCCAAACTATTCGAATTATTATCCGCTAATTCCTTCTTGGTTGCTTGTTCTTTAGATTTAGTTTTGGTGACTAATTTTGTATCTTGTATTGCGTCTTTCACCTCATCTTTTGAGGAACTCGATTCAGTGGCTTTTACATCAGAAGTTTTAGCAACCACTTTGTTCTCGATAGCCTTATTCTCCTTTTCTTTACTTTGCTTTTCATTATTTGACACAATGGCTAAAGAACTATTAGAATTCGATGTATCTTTTGTTACAGGTTGTGTAATTGGCTTCGAGCCCTTCACATTTGTAGTTTCTGATTTCTTTGAATCTTCCTTGGTAGTAGAAGCCACTACATTTTGTTTCTGAGTTTGGTCTATCGCCTCATTTTTCAATTCGGTTTTAGTTGAGTTTGGTTTCTGTACTGAAGTTTTATAATTAGCTGAAGCAACAAAATTCGGATTCTGTTTCTTGTAAATTTCTAGTGCTTTCTGTTGTTTTTCAATAGCAATTGTTTCGTTATTATTAGCATCATTTAGTGCCGATTCTTTTGCAAGATAAGTAGTAGAAGACTCTGCTTCCTTTCTCAGTTTTTCGGCTTTGTCGAAAAACACTTTAGCGTCATCATTCATTAATTCGGCCATTGAAATATCATCCGACTTATTGTTCTTTGTAGCATTCGCCAACTGTTCTAATTGGTTTTGATTACCCTGGAATTCTGATTTATTAATTTGAGCAACAGAATTATTAGATTCTAATTTCTTATTTTCAGCTTGTTTAGATAGCTCTTCAGATTGCTGCATCAACTTCTGCTTTGCTTCTGGATTTTGTTCCGATTCAGCCTTCGACCTTAATTCAGCTGACTGTGTAGAAAGCTCATTGGCTTGTTTATTCAATTGCTCTGCTTTCGCAAACTCGTCTTTAGCTTTTGATGAGCTGTATATTATCTGATTGGTTTTTACATTTTCAAGCGATTCTTTTGCATCATTCGTTGTTGTATCTTTGTTCACCGATTCTAGAGTACTCGTTTTAGAATTCTGATTCACATCATTCTTCGTTTCCTTGTTTAGGTCACTTGTTTGATTAGAAGCTATTGAATTAGAAGGTATCTTTCTCAATGAATCTAATCGAGTATTACTTTCCTTTGTTTGAGCTAACAACTCTTTCGAATACTGTTCTGCAGCATTAATTTGTTTTACAATTGCCTTTTTCTGGTCTACATTCTTGGTGGTTTTTAAGTCCGCTTTTTGTGAATTTATTTTAACATTGATTTCATTATTCCAACTATTTAGGACTTCTAACTTTTTCTGCTCTCGTTCGACATTGTTTTGGATTGCATTTGTAGAATTTATTTCGCTTGAATATTTTTGATTGATACTCTCGTAACTAACATTTGGTGCTTCAGAGATAGTTGCAATTGGGTGCTCGGTATTTACCTTCACTTCCTGCTTATTTTCAACAGAATCCTTTTTAACTTCTTCCGATTTTTTAACTTCATTGCTAATTGACGAATTAGAAGCAGTTGCTATTTCATTCTTTTTTAAACTCGCTAATTTGTTTTCACTTTCTTTAGCTTGAGCGGTTACCTCTTTCGAAAGAGCTTCTGCTTCATTTATTTTTTTAATTGCATCCTGTTTCTCTTCAGGGTTTGAGATGGTAGCTACTTCTTCTTTTTGTTTAGTTATTTTATCTGCTATTGTCTTGTTCCAATTCTTTAAAATTTCCGACTTAGCCTTTTCGCGTTCGGTATTATTTTCAATTTTATTAGTCTCGCTTATCTCATCAGTATATTTTTTATTTATTACACTATACTCTTGTTTCGAAAGATCTTCATCTATTTTGGTTTCACTTGCATTGGCTGACGTTACGCTAGCATCCGTTGATTTTGTCTCTACCTTTTTGTTTAAAGTTTCAACTTTAGCCACACTTTCTTTGGTTTGTGATTGAATGTCTTTCGACAATTGTTCAGCATCGCTTATTTGCTTGATGAGAACGCGCTTGTCGTCCAAATTAGAGGTGGTTTTTAATTCTTCCTTTTGCTTTTCTATATGTTCGTTTATGGCTACATTCCAATTCTTCAACACCTCTGTTTTAGCCTTCTCCTTTTCTACTTCATTTGTTAACTTTGATGTCGCAGTTATCTCATCAGCGAATTTGGTATTAAGATCCGACAAAGTGGTTGCACTCTCATTTTTTACTTCTTCTTTCGATTCTACAGCGTTTTCATGCTTATTCTCAACTTTAGGTTGGTTTGTATTATCCTTATTCGATTTCGAAGCTACCGATTTGGTTTCTTTCACTTGATTCTGTTTCGACTCGGTTGCAAGTGTTTTAGAGTCTTGTTTTGTGTTCGAGGTATCCTGGCTAATCAATTTTGATGAATTCTCTTTATTCGAGGCTACTTCCGTTTTCAATTCGTTTTCATCTTTATTAGTAGCTACCTCATTTGAAACCTTTGAATTCTCTGCATTTTCCTTTTTGGTTGTTGAGGCTACCTCTTTCTTCTCGTTGGCATTAGTGGTTGGATTGGAAGTTTGTTTATTGTTCGATGCTAACTCTTTTGTTTCTGTTTTTGGTTGAGCATTATTAACCTTAGTGTCTTTAACTATTGCCTGATTATTTGTATCGTTCAATTTGGTTGCGGCTAAAGCATAGGCTTCCGCTTCTGTTGATTTCTTAATCTCATTTACCTTTTCCTCCAGCTTATTTTTATCAATTGTGGCAGCAGTGGCGGCAGCCACTTCGCTACTTCCAACTTTAGCTTGTTCCACCACCGAGTTTATCAACTCGCTTTGATTCCTTATTCCATTGTATTCTTTTTGGGCTTGTGTCACTCGTGCCTCTTTGTCTTCCAGTTCTTTTTGCTTTGTTTTATTCTCGGTCAACAGTTCTTCTATCTGAGTCATCAATCCTTTTTTCAAATCTGCATTCTTGGTACCTTCGGCATCAGCCTTGGTGCTTGCTATGATGGTTTCGTTGTCAGCAATTTCTTGTTTCAAATCATTCCTGCTCTGTACGGCCTTATCTAAGGCCTTTTTCTTTGTTTCTACATCCAGTTTCAAACTGTTTGTAATGGCAGGCACCCCTTCGTTTTCTTTACTTAGCTCTTCCAACTTCTTCTCTTGTTCGTCAAGCTTCGCCATTGCCTGAGTTGAGTTTTTACTCTTCACTGCTATTTCTAAATCCTTGGCGTATTCTTTCGACAGGTCAGCTTCTTTTTGTTTCGATTGTGCTGACAATTCCAACTTTTTGGCAAGGTTAAACGCATTCACCGTTTCTTCGTTCAACTGATCAGCCTCCTGTTTGGTGGCATTCGCTTTTTCAGTCAAGGTTTGTTTTTTCACATTATCACTCGAACCACGAGCAGCATCGAATAAATCGGAAGCTTCTTTGGATTTGTTTTGAGCCTGTTCGTTCTTTTGATTGGCATACATCAAGGCAATATCGGCTTGCTCTTGGGCATCTTTTGCTTCGCTTTCTACCACTTTGGCATCATCGTTTGCAATTTTAATGATGTCTTCATTCGATAATTTTGTTCCTGGTTGAGGTTTGGTACTTTTTACCAAAGGTTCGGAAGGCACAACAGGCTCTGGCTTGACAACCACCACCACATCGTTCACATTCATTTTCGATTTTTCTCTGATAAATTTAAGCGCCATCAAGTAGTTCGAATCGCCACCTGCTCCATCGAAAATGGTTTTTACCACTAGCTTGTCTGTTTTCACTTCGTAGCTTATTTCTTGTTTTATGGGCTTGAACTCGTCTTGAATTGGAATCACCACCACTTCCGATTGAATTGGAAACTCGGCCGACTCAACCGTAAATAAGAATTTACCTCCGTTTGGCAAATTCATGCTATACGAACCATCGGTGGGTAAGGTGTTATAGATACCAATGATGGTATTATCAGCAAGGTTTTTAACGGTAATCTTCAAATTCAATTTTTGCTCATCTCTGTTCTTTATCACATTTCCACTTATCACAGCGGCATCAATAGGCTTGCGTTCGGTATTGATATGGTAAACTTCTGTTTTGCCAGTAATACTAGCTCTTGCCGATGAAAAATAAGCTTGCTTCTCTGATGAATCGGTTACAAAAAGGATGTCATCATCTGGGGTATTGATGGGGAAGTCTAAGTTTTCGGGTTCGCTCCATTTTTTAGTTGCTTCGTTGTAGGTGGTTTTGAATACATCATATCCTCCCATCGAATTATGACCTTTGGAACAGAAAAACAAATCCTTTCCATTAGGGTGAAGAAAAGGGTAATCTTCATCAAAATCAGTGTTGACAGGTGCACCTAATGAAACAGGTTTGGAGAATTCACCGTTTTCCAAGCGATTGGTGGTAAAAATTTCTTTGCCTTTGGTGCCATCTTCGCCATAACTCGAAAAGAAAATCTGATTATTGTCTTTCGATAGATAAATGATGGAATTGTCTTTTTTCTTTTTATCGATGGCTGTCTTAAACTGTTTTTCGTCTGGTTTCACCAATAACTTCCCTCCTATTTGCGAAATATCGTAGGCTCTATAAAATTCCGCCTTGTTCATTTCCTTTTTTTCGATTACTGACAAATCTTTAAGGCTGTGCAAAAGTTGTTTTCCATTTTTACACATTTCAATTTGCCTGTCGACTTGAAGCTTGCTGGCTTTATTTGCCGAGGCCACCTTTTTGTATTTTGTGTATTCGGCTATAGCATCATCAAAGCGGTAATTGAGGTGATAGGCTTTTGCGAGGTAATACATCACTTCCTTTTCCACATCTTTGTTTTCCGAAAACTCGAGAAAAGGAATGGCTTTTTCTTTGTCGTCACTGGCAAATAAGGTACACACTCCAAAACGATAATTGTAGTCCGGGTCTTTGGGGTAAACACTTAATAACTGACTGAATAAAGGGTAGGCTTGTTCGAATTCGTCATCCTCGAAAAGTTTATTCGCATGTTTCTTGAATTCGGCCTCATCGGCAAATGAAGCTTGACCGATTGCAAAATGAATGTTGAGAACAACAACGGCCAGCGCTAAGAAAGTATACCTTACCTGTCTACTCATAGAACTATCGCTGAAATTGGGGTTGTGATGCAAACTAAACTTATTAATACATTTCTTCTTTCTCTTACCACCATATTTTGTTGCAATGCAATTCACAAATTTAATTATTTTTATAGTATGATGCTAGTGTTTCTCAAATTCCATAAACAATCCATTGTTAATTTCTTACATCCGCTCATCGAGTATAGTGCTCGAAACTTTCTTTGGCAACAATAATTTCAGAAAAACATCGTTTACTATTGGTCAACCACTATCTTTGCACCATGAAATTGTTTAAGCACATTTTTCTTTTCTCCATACTTTCCGTCTTCGTACTCTCGTCTTGCAAAAAAGACAAGATACTTTCCGACTCCAGTGCAAAGCTTGGATTCTCGACCGACTCGGTATTGTTCGATACAGTGTTTACCCAAGTGGGTTCTACCACCAAAAGCTTTAGAATATACAATAGCGAAAAACAAACTTTAAACATATCGAAAGTGTATCTAGGTGGAGGAACCAACTCCCAGTTTCGAATCAATGTGGATGGTTTTTCGGGAACTACGCTTTCGGATATTGAAATACTCGCAGGCGATAGTTTATATGTGTTTGTTCAAGTAACCGTAAATCCATTCTCTGCGCTTTCGCCATTATTGATAAAAGATTCGGTTATCTTCGAAACGAATGGAAATAGTCAACACGTTAGCCTTACCGCCATAGGAAGGGATGTTTATCTGCACAAACCAAACGTTTTTCCTACAAATGGACTACCGCCCTACTCTATCATTGGCGATGGAACAGGTACTTGTCACCATACCATTTGGACAAACGATAAACCACATTTAATTTTCGGATATGCGGTTGTCGATTCGTGTTGTATTCTCGAAATGCAACCAGGCACTCAGGTGTACTTACACAAGTATGCTGTGTTATGGGTATATAAAGATGGTTCGTTGCAAGTTCATGGTACGTATGGCAATGAAGTAACCTTCGAAGGCGACCGTTTAGAACCTGACTACAAAGAAATACCCGGGCAATGGGGAAAAATATGGTTGATGAAAGGTAGTATTAACAATAGCTTCGATTGGGCTAAAATTAAAAACGGCTCCATTGGCATACAAGCCGAAGAACCCGATGCTACGGGCACTCTCCCTTTTCTAAGTCTTAAACATACCATCATAAAAAACATGACTGCTGCTGCCCTCTACACTCAGAAGGCTCATGTGGAATGTTCGCATTGTGTGTTTGCCAATTGTGGACAATATGTGGCAGCTTTAACACGTGGAGGTATCTATAATTTTCAGCAATGTACATTTGCTAATTATTGGAACAGCAATCCGAACAATGCCACTGGAGGCAATGCAGGAGGTTCGAGGACTTCTCCATTATTTGTTCTGAATAATCATTATATTGATAACACCAATACCGAAATAGTGTATCAAATGGACTCGATAGCCTATTTTGGAAACTGTATTATTTACGGAGAATTAGATGACGAAATGGCCTTAGATTCGGCTGAGGGAGTAACCGGTTACAACCTTAAATATTATTTCGATCATTGTATGGTAAAATCGGCTTCGTTGAGCACCACACTTGCTGGGCATTACAATACTGTTTACCGAAACATCGACCCAAGTTTTGTGGATATTAGCATCAATAACTATAATTTATCAAGCAACTCCCAAGCCATCAATCATGGAGCTTTCCTTGGTAGTATAGATTATGATTTGAACAACTATTTTTCTTCGGACGGCTTACTCGATATAGGTGCGTACGAATACCATTAACAAGTTTGGTTTGAATTAATAAAAAGCCCCTTACATTTTTGTAAAGAGCTTTAGCTGAAATTAGTTAATGTAGATTAATTATAACGATAATCATCATCATCATTCCACATCTTTCCAATTTCGTACAAAT
>CAIWDF010000236.1 GCA_903911435.1 uncultured Bacteroidota bacterium | reverse complement strand
TTCTCTCTTACAATACTACTACCCAAAGAAATTACAACAAAAAACATTGCAAATATTGTCCATGCTGGAATATTATGCTGAGTAGCATTTGGTATGGTTCTACTTCCGTTTCGAGAAACAGGTATTTCGTTAATTGGAACTTCGGAACTAAAAAGATCTGTTTCAAATTTATCAGTAAGTTCTGTTCCATTTAAAATGAAGTTAAGTTTTTTAAATACTTCTTTACTCAATAATACTTGAAAACTACCGTAAATAACCTTATTTACAGAAGTTCGAAATGATTCTTGCAAAACAGGATGGAAATAAATAGTTAACCGAGATTGATTAATAAGGGATGAAGGGGATGTGCCTGAATTCAAACCTAACTTTACTAAAGTTTTGGAAGCAATATGCATTGCCCTTAATTCTGCTTCTTTTGAAAAACTTACAGGAATTACTAAAGAAAGAAGAGCGTCTTTTTGGTGCATCCTTTCTACAAGTTCATTTTCAGAAATTTTTGAATCCATCGAAATAATATCGAACATGCCTGACTTCTCGATTGCTTCGACTAGATTGTGACTAAACAAACAAGTATCGCGATTGGACAACAATAATATTATTTTTTTATTATTCACCAACTCAAATGTGCTATTCTGTATTGCGGTGATAACGATAGCAAGTAGGATTGGCATTACGAACATAAAAATCAATCCTACTTTATCCGTAAGTATGACTCTTATGTCTTTTATGATGGTAGTCCAAAGTTTAAACAACTTCATACAATTTGCCAGTTAATTTCAAGTATAAAGTCTCAAGATTATTTTCATTGTACCTCTTCAATAATACATCTAGTTTATCAACAGCGATAATCTTTCCCTTATCAATTAATGCAACTCGGTCACATAATTCTTCCGCTTCGCTTAACTGGTGAGAAGTGTAAATAAGCGTAGTCCCGTTTGAATTAAGTTCCTTTAGATAATTTAGAATCACATGTCGAGTTTGGATATCGACACCGACAGTAGGTTCGTCCAAGAATAAGATCGAAGGATTGTTAAGTACGCCAATAGCGAGATTTACCCTTCGTTTCATTCCTCCAGAAAGTTTTATGATTTGTCTGTTTTTTACATCATCCAATTCTAAAAGACTCAGCAAGGCCATTGACTTCATTTTCAATTCCGACTTTGCCAAACCTGCCCATGCCCCGAAGAATTCAAGATTTTGTAATGGGGTTAATTCTTGATAAAACGAGAAATCTTGTGGAACAATTCCGATGCTACGAATTGCTTCTTTTCTATTCTCCTTCAATTTTCTCCCTTCAATAAGAATACTTCCTTCATCAATGGATAATAGACCAATCATACAATTCATTAGAGTTGTCTTACCAGCACCATTAGGACCAAACAACCCAAATTTATCACCGGAGTTTACTTCCAAATTTAAGTTTGAGAAACAATTATACGGCTGATCTGGATATCTAAATCCAAGATTCTGTATGTTAATTGCTGAATTCTCTAAGGTTTCCATTTGATTCTCGACAACGCTTCAAAAGCGTTTTTTTCTAGTTCAGCAATGTTTAGGAGGTAATCTCCCATCACATTGAAATCTTGTTGAGTTGTTATCCGCCCTTTATAAATTCCAGCTGCCTGAACTGCAGCATCACGCCACAAATCACCAGATTGAGTAAATAATTTTGATATCTCTAATAATTCGCCATGATTTGAGAGATACCCAAATGCTTCTTGCAAGAAAGCTGCATAGATATACCTAAATCCACCTCCTCCAGTACCAATTTCTTCTTGCATTCTGACTAATTGAGCCAAATAGAGTCCTGAATCATGCAATCCTCTCTTGTCGAGCCATTGCTTGATTTTTTTTCCTGTAAATGAAATTCCGCTTACACCTGCTATAGGGCCAGGAATTCGAAGCATATCTCTTACATTGCGTTTGATTCCTCTGATTATTGCTTGTTTAATTTGGTCATCCGACACGTATATTGATTTTTCTGGATAGTACAGCTGTCCTTTTGGTGCCAATGCCCCCTGTGCAAACCTTACTCTTTCAAGTTCATAACTACTTAGAACTGTTGGAGACTCCATGATAGGGTCGCTAATCAAAAAATTGTCTTTCTCTTTTCCATAGACAATCAGATTATGGGCGTTGAAATGGAAACGGTATTCCTTTGGAAAATACGAAAGGTAATAAACTCCCACTTGAACACCTACAGGGTCACCTTGTTCAAGACACTTTATCAGGAAATCTGATGCTTGTTCTTTAGAACGAAATTTTTTTCGAATAATCGGAATATTTAACGAATCACATGTACGTTTAAAAATCGCACCTGGCATTGTTCTAAAAGCGATTGCTGGTCCCTTGTTAATTTTTAAAAAAGGGATGTACACGAAAAACAAACCGGAACCAATTCCAAACGCTAATGGCTCTGTCATTTGGTGTACCCCAATATTTTTCAGTAAACTTGTGGTAACTCCGTTTTCACAGTGAGCAGCTTGTTTATGCTCAAAATTAATCTTCATTTGTTCTCATATTTATTATATCATCAACTGAAACATTGAAAGCGTTTGAATATTTGTGTAGCTTTTTATTTGACAATTTATTAAAAATTGATGGTTTCATATGTTGTCGTATTTGCCATTTCCAAAATCCAGTATATGCTGAAAGAATGGACAAATCCATTAATCTCTTCTCCATAAAAAACAGAATTGGGCTGGCTTGCTTATTCAAAACCTTCTGTTTTGCAGAATTAACCCTATCTTCAATATCTTTCCAAGCAGTATCGTTGGCCGTGATTTTTACCTCCCATCCTTTACTGAGTGCAGTAACATAATTACCATTTGGGTCGGTAACATAACAAACTTCATTCGTAATTTTACCTAGAGAACTTAAGTCCTGAGGAATATCTTCTTTTTTCATTGACCAGTATTAGTTCAAAAACAATTTACAATCATGAAAACACTAACATACCGTCAATAAGGCAAACACATAAGAGAACCTAGAACTTTCAGGAACAAGCATCAATATTTTTTGCCCCTTCTTAAGTTTACCACTGTGAAATAATTCGTTAACCATTAAATACGATGAACATGCACCCACATTTCCAACTGTACTGAGGTTCACAAACCACTTTTCATATGGTATTTCATTTCCATTCACAATTAATTGGTCATAAATTTTACTTCTAAAAAAATCACTTGACATGTGAGGTAAAAAATAGTCAATTTCTGAAGTATTGACATTCTTTTTTTCTAAAACATCTTTCAATCCTTGTCCTCCCAAAAGTATGATATACTTACTCAATAGCTTAACATCTTGTTTGATGCTAAGAATAGATTTATTCATGAGCTCTTCCTGGGTAAAATCCAAATAACTTTTCAAAGTTCCATCTTTTTGTTTATCACAGGCCATGTACATGCAGGTTTCTAACTCGTTAGCAAACGAATATCCTTCAATCCAATCAACGGATAAACTAATATCGTTTTCGTTCTTCTTATCTGACATTAGAAAAGCCGCTGCACCATCTGAAAGCATCCACCTCAAGAATTCCTTATCAAAACTAATGTATGGATCTACTTTCAATTGTTTTAATTTTTGAGCTTCATCCTCGTATATTTTCGACACTAATGAAGCTGAAAACCTTTCAGAACCCGTTGCTACAGCATTTTGCTTTTCTCCTGCTTTTATTGCAAGGTATGCATGCTTAAATGCGTGCATACCCGCACAGCAAACTCCTGCAGAGGAAACAACCTCTATATTACCGGTTTCGGGCAGCCAACCATGAGTCATAACTGCATGTGAAGGCATCATTTGATCAGGTGATGATGTACCACAAGAAAGAAATTGAATAGATTTTAATCCTTCTTCCTTATTATCGAATAAGGCTCTTACAGCAAGGGCAGTCATTTCTGCATTCGTATGTGTTGGTAGCCCCTCTTTTGTTAACGCATAATATCTATTTTTTATTCCATTATTTCTTAATACAATTCCTTTCGATTTCGAAGGATTTTGATTAATTAAGCCTAAATAAGACTCCATCTCATCATTTGAAATTGGATTATTCGGAAGAAAAACAGATGTATTTGTAATGTATACTTTATTTAATGACATATTTTAGATTAATTTACTCCTAGATAATATTGTATTCTTTTTTGAATTTTTTTTGTAGAAAATGGTTTTATGAATATTGCATCAACCGTCAGTATTATCGGAGCTGCAATAAAGAGTGCAAGTAAAAGATAATACTTGAATAAAACAAGCCAGAAAGTCCTTTTTTTTCGCTTTGCAATAAAATTTGCCCAAATAAGAAATAGCTTAGATGCAGTATTTTCAATATACATTAACCTATACTTAACCTCAATCGCTTTTCTTAAAATTAACTCTTGCTGCAATTCATTCCAATTGTCATTGGCTAGATGAGGTAGTATCACTTCTCCGAAAGTGGTAGCGTTGTCAATATCTTCTTGACTGACGCCAGGTTTTGGGAAAATACCAAGATAACGTTCCTTTCGTGCTTTAAACATCCATTGAAAAATTGTGATGAAACTCACGAAATTATGGTGTTTATCAAACATTGCAATGTTTCCAACTAGTTTTGCTTCATTCATCACAAGCTTTTTCTTGATTCGTTCGAATGCACTTATCCACATATTCCTAGCACCAGTAACAGTAATAACAGGTGTTCCTTTTAATACATCTTTGAAAGCTTTTGTTTCTAGCAAGGAGTTCACGGGTATACTCGGAGATAGAAACCAAGCCTGATAACCAAGTAAAATTAAATCGTATTTTCTTTCTTTTAGTACAAATGGTAACAATTTTGTCGGTAGATCCAGAACACAATCGGGCATAACACTAAAAAACTGTTCCCCATTCCAAGGAAATGGATATGCCATGACAGGCTGAATCCTTACTTGTTCAATTAAATTCCCCGAATCCTTCAGAGGTTGAACAATATTATTCAATATCTCTTCTAACTGTCCAGATTGGGAATAATATACGACTAGAACCTTTTTATTCATTCAATTTTTTTCTTTCAATTATAGTGAATTTATACCTTTACCAAACAATAATCTTCTAATTTTGTTTCGAACTAAATGTTTCAATTTCAAAAATAAATCGACAAAGACTTTCCCAAATATTCATTCGAAATTTAATCCGCGAAAGTAAGACTAAAATTATAATATATGTTGAGAGTTTTATTAAAGTTGATTTTCATTAAGTAATACTACAAACTTTTGTTTTAGCAGTTTAATTACATATAAGGCGCATAAATTATTTTAAAACTGCCCTTATATTTCCAGTACTAGTCGCTTTTTTCGCTTTGGATAGTGTTTTTTAAATACCTTTATCAAAACATAACCTTTACAATTTATATATATATGAAAACTGCTGTGGTAACAGGAGGAAATAGTGGAATAGGTAAAGCAACAGCTTTGGCGCTTGCAAAAAAAGGTTATAAAGTAATTATCCATGGAAAGGATGCCGAAAAAACTAAACGAGCATGCGAAGAGTTAAAAAAACTGAGTGGAAATAATGCAATTGAATTCGTTGCTGTTGATATAACAACAATATTAGGTATGAAGCGCCTCGCCTCCGAAATAAAATCAATAACAAGCGAAATTAATGCTTTAGTGCTTTCTACAGGAGTAATTTTACCAAAACATGTTATTACATTAGATAAACTCGAAAAGGGTTTTGCTATCCAATACTTGAGTCGATTTGCTATAACCCAACTTTTGTTATCTGAACTAAAAGCTGGAAATGCAAAAATTGTACACGTTGGAGCTCCCGTAATTAAAGGTGCTAAAATACATTTTGATAATATCACTTTAAACAATGGATTCAAAATGATAAAAGCTATGGCTCAAGAAATGTTCGCCAATCATTTATACGTTCAAGAATTCGCTAAGAGAAATCCTGATAACAAAATGGTAATGAACATGGCTGATGTAGGAATTGCAAAAACTGAAATTACCAGAAATGTGAATTTTATTTTCAAAATCTTTGTGAGCATATTCGGGAAATCAGCCGAAAAGGCAGCCTCTAATTTTGCGTTTCTTGCAAGTGATGAAACAGTGAACTATTCTGGTTACTTCCTCCCAAAACCTAACAACCCATCTTTTAAGGAAAAGATCAACTATGACCCTGAAATTGCTTCACGACTCTGGGATTTAAGTGTCGAACTGATTAAATAATTGAATTAAATCAATAACGGAAGTATTGCATTTACATCAATCAACGATTCGTTTAATAGAGGTAATGAAGAACTGTGAAAAACGGTACTTAGTTTTTTTAGTTCAAATTTGTCAGTGAATTTCGAATACGAATTATTAATCATTCGCATCAATTCTTCTTTATCAATGTAATCATCTAAATCTATTACGTATGAATCTTCTCCAATGTAAGTTAAATGCACTTCTTCAGACACACTTAAAGTACATGAAAATCTACAAGCTATTCCCTTTTTCGTAGAGACACGTTTTTTCATTACATCAAATTCCACAGTAAAAATAACTTTCTCATTTTCCTTTAATCCATTAGCTGGCGGATTATAAATCCATTTTGTTACAACAAGTTCAGTCTGTTCTATCATCTGTTTTATTCTTCTTTATTTATATTATTTTTAAACTCTAGTCTCAGGATGAACACAAAGTTATTGTATTTTCCTTCATATTTATTCGCCACAAAAATTACTGGAGCGAAACACCTAAATTCTTGATCAAATTCAAAATAAATTCTAATTGTTGTTCTCGATTCAGTTCTGTATTATCCAGCACCACAGCGTCCTTCGCTTGCAAAAGAGGATTCTCTTTTCGATGACTATCTTCATAATCACGACTCATTAAATTGGTTTTAATTTCAAGAAACGATACCTCTTGACCTTTAGTCCGAAGTTCGTCATATCTGCGTTTTGTACGGATATCTGTATCTGCTGTCATAAAGAGCTTCAATTCAGCTTCTGGAAAAACATTTGTACCAATATCTCTACCATCCATTACTATCCCTTTATTTTTGCCCATTTCGCGTTGCAAAGCAATCATTTTCGTTCTTACTTCTCTTATGGCACTTATTTTACTTACATTCTCCGAAACGATCATTTGTCGTATTTCCTTTTCTACATTTTCTCCTTTCAAATAGGTGTCGTTCGATTGTGTGTGTGGATTGAATTGGAAATGAAGTTGAATACCGGGCAAGAGTTTTATTATTTCTTCTTCAATAAAGCTGTGATCTTTAATCGCTCCTTTTCGCAAGGCATACAGAGTAACACAACGATACATGGCGCCTGTATCAACATAAGCATATCCTAATTGAACGGCCAATGCTTTTGCCACCGTGCTTTTTCCGCATGAAGAATGTCCGTCAATTGCAATAATTATTTTCGACATATGTTATCAATTAGTAGAAACAAATCGTTTGGTTTGAAAACAATTAATATCAAAGCTTATCGAAAAATTATTAGTAGGTCCAGCAAGATGATAAACAGCTCTACCATAACTAAAATGAAACTTATAAACTCTAAACCCAAAACCAAAAGAAAACCCTGACATACCCCTTTTCTCAGGTATTTTCAACTCCTTTCTTCTTTGATAATTATATCCTACTCTTAAAAAAATATTCTTAGTCACAATAAACTCTCCCCCTACGACAATATGTCGCATTAACTTATCGCCAAACACTTTGTATTTGTTTTGTGTGGTCACTGCACCTGTTAGCGGATCAACTGTGGTTGATGGATTGGCGGGATCCTCATAAGTTAAATCCCATTTTTCAAGATGATCGTAGTTGATGGATAAGCGTAAGGGAACATGTTTTGGTTTTTTCGAAATACCTATTTGCATCTCAAATGGTAGCTTTTCTCTATTCTCCGAATCATACAATCGCCATTGACGACCCATATTTTTAACTACTGCAGCTATACATAAATTCCGTTTCTGAAAAATATAAGTAGCACCAACATCTATTGCATTTCCCCATGAAATATACGAATCGAGATGCGAATAAATGGTTTTAACTGTGGCTCCTACAGTAAAATTAGAGTCTAACATTTGTCTTTCATACGATAAATTGAAACTCATTTCGCTGGCATAAAAATCACCATCTGTTATTCCTATTTCATCCGCACGTGTCATTCTACCATAATCAAGATAGTTGATGCCAGCACTAAAATTACCCAGTCTATTAAAATGCTTTGCATAGGCTGCATATCCGTATTTTATTCCTCCAAAATAATTAATAAAACTTAAAGCAACGTTATTGTCCATCGAATCGGTAAGCAAAGAAGGATTTACAATTGCCACATTAAGATCGTTATCCTTTACCGCTATGAGGTTACCACCCAAGGCTGTTACCCTTGCCGAAACTGGCAGATTTAAAAACTGGTAAGTACCTGTACCTCCTATTTGACTAAAAACAGGGATACCCGTAAGAAGAACCAGAAAAAGTAGAAATGTTTTTTTCATATTATCACTCGCAAAGTAAATAAATTAATCACTCTTATTAACCAACAAAATGCAAATTTATTGTTCGGTTATTAATAAAAGTTTACATTTGCTTATTAATCAACTAATCCAAAATGGAGCATTCGATAAGTGAATACTTGGGCGGAGCCTTTATATACTCAGAAAAACCTGAAGAACTTGCTGCTTGGTATAAGCAACATTTGTGTATCGATTACCATTTATCAAAAGCTGGTGGAGCCACTTTTGCTTCTTTTTATTATAAAAATGATGACAAATCTAGCAAAGTAATTTTTGCTTGGTCCATCATAAAAAGCAAATACAGAAACGATGACGAGCAAGAAACCTATATGGTTCATTATCGAGTGAACGATTTAAGGAAATTAATAGCTCACCTTCTTTCCTTAGGTATTCAGGCTAGTGAGATCCAACCTACAACCTCGGGATTTCATACTTCTATCACCGACCCTGAAGGAAATCACATCATCATATGGGAAGAAAAGAAATAGTTGTTCTTATTTATTTCTCCAATAATTGATATAAAAAATAATAAGACCCACCAAGCCCATGGCAAATGTAAAAAATGTTTGTCCTGCATGAATTAATGTTGCTAAAGTTTTTCCGAACGAAGCACTTATTCCATAAATGATGGCTACATTGGTTACCAAAAAATGATAGGCTCCCATACCTCCTCCTTGTATGGGCACCGAGCGGCCAATGGTGCCAATACTTAAAATAGATAAACAAGCTCCCCAACCCAGCACTGATGTTTCCTTAAAAATAAAAAACCAAAAATAGGTCATCAAAAAATATCCTACCCAAATCAAAAATGTATACAGACAGAACAGTCTTTTTTGCTTCAATTTCATGATGCTTACAATGCCTTGTTTTAGGCCATCAATGAATTTAATAATCAACATTGGAGATTTCGCTCGTAAGTAATTACGAAAGTAGAAAAACAAAACACTGACGATAACCAATACCAATAAGGTAATGATTAACATCATCGCATTGCCCTGAACAATCTTTATCACCACTCCATTGTAAAAAGGCTTCACCATGTTTTCATTCACAAACTCCTTGATCATGGTGAACTGTAAAACAAGTGTAAGCAGCAGAACGATAATCAAACTGATGATATCCACCACCCTTTCGATAATTACCGTTCCTAGCAATTCCATAAATCCTATATCATGTTGCTTTTTTATGGAAAGACAACGCGTAACCTCGCCCAAACGAGGAACAATGAAACTCACAAAATAACTGATGGATAAAGCTGCAAAAGCGTTACTGAACTTGGTTTCGTGTCCTATAGCTCTTATCAGCATTTGCCAACGCAATACCCTAATGACATAAACCATGAGCGAAACGAACATGACCACATAAAACCAAGAAAAATTTCCGGTGCGTATGTTTTGTTTCAACTCATCAATATTCAAACTAGTGAAAAACAAATACCCTAGCAACAAACCTATTGCTAGCAAGGTAAAGTACTGAATGAGTTGAATTGATTTCTTATTCACTTTTTAATTTTTGTGCGGCAAAATTAAAAGAATAAGTAGAGGATGTAAAAATTAAATACTCAATCGAAAATCTTTTTTCTGATACTTCTCTCCGTTTATCAATACCTCTATGGAGTGTATTCCTGGATAATGTGTACGTGTGGTAAAGTCTTTAAACCAATGCGCTTTGCTGATGCTCACACTTTGTTTGGGTGCCAATTCAATTTCCTTTAGTTTAAAAACTTTGGGAAGTAGCTCTCCCGAATTTTTTACATAGTGAACAGCAAAATCAATCACCAATTTTTGTTTGGTCATTTTTTCCGAACTCACATCAAACTTAAAAATCAATTGCTCTCCAAGTTTAATTTTTGTTTTGTTTAGCGCCAATTCGCTCACTTTTATTTTCACATTCTTCTCGAAATTAAATAATGCCAGCGAATTTTTATCTCCTTTTTTTATTAGCGTTCTACTTGCATGTTTTATAATCCATGCTGTATGTTCGTTGGTATTGTCCCAAGCTTTTAATACCGAAATTAAATAATCGCTGTGGTTTTTCGAAAAATCATTGAGATGATTCGCCACCGATTTTTTTACATATAATTCTTTATCTGCTTTTAGTTTTTCTAATATCGATTTTGTAACCGAAGGATTCTTCATCACTGCTTCTAAATTGAACGACCATGGCAATCGCCCTCTGCAGCCTTCGCTTGCAAGTCGTCTTACATGGTGGTTCTTATCCTCAGCCCATGTATTCATCACTTTGATTGTCCCTTTAAAATCGCGTTTCAAAAATTCGCGTATGGCAAATTCGGACGAACCAAATTGAGTAAAGTACTTCAAACACTCCAACGATAGTGCTACATCATCATGCCCATATTGCCCTACAAAGTCAGGAAAAATCAATGCTGTGTAAGTCGATTTAAAACTCGGTGCTACCTTCTTCAACACTTCTACTGCCTTTTTATAATCATTTGGCAAATGTTGTTTCATCACCACTGTAGTGTTTCGCAGCCTTTCGTTCAGCGACAAATTGTCCAAATTTTTTGTCACATCGCTCACAAAGTTTTTAGCATGTACACGCCCATCCACCTTGTTCAGTTCCATTGCCAATTGCTCGTAGAACCTTTTACCAAACATATCTTTTAATGCTTCTGCCATCTTCTGTTTATTTAACTTTTCCTAAGCCATGTTCATCCATCGAGCGATGTATCATCACACATTGCTCAGCTCCATCACTGTAATTTCGGGCAATATACCTACTCTACCCGGATATCCAAGAAATCCCAATCCACGGTTGACGTACAAGTACTGATTATTTTCTTCGTACAATCCAGCCCATTGTTTATACACATATTGCGAAGGGCTCCATCTCAATCCCGGTATCTCGATGCCGAACTGAAAACCATGGGTATGCCCACTAAATGTAATATCCACATCCTTGTATTCGGTTTTTACTTGTTTGTTCCAATGCGATGGATCGTGCGAAAGCAGCAATTTCACTGGATATTTTTCGGTTCCGACATGGGCCTTTTTCATATCACCATACTTCGGGAAATTAAAATTACCTCCCCAGTTTTCGATGCCAAGTAAGGCTATCTCTTCGCCACCTTTTTCGAGCACTGCATGCTCATTCATCATCAACTTCCAACCCATCTTGGCATGCACCTGCTTCAAATCTTCTAAGTTTTTCATCTTCGCCTCAACACTTTCCCAAGTGGTATAATCACCATAATCATGATTGCCCAATGTACTGAACACACCCATTGGAGCCTTCAGCCTACTCAATACCTCTACAAAAGGTTCGGTTTCGGTGGCTCTATCATTCACCAAATCGCCAGTAAAAAATATAATATCTGCATTTTCTTTCATTATCAATTTCACAGCTTCCTCAATATGTGTGGTCGATACAAAACTTCCCGAATGAATATCCGAAATCTGCACAATCTTCAATCCGTTGAAGCTACTAGGCAATTTGGGCAACACCACCTTCAAGCGATGAATTTTATAATCGAAAGCGCCTTTGGCCATACCATATATAAAACTCATGAAAGGTAATGCAGCCATACCCACGGCCACATAATTCAAAAACTTCAAGCGCGAGATGCCATGCGCAACAGGCTCCAGCGCCACATCTTCCTTTTTCAAATTAGGCACATAGGTCCATATCCATCTGAACAATCTTATCAAATCATCCATCATCACAAACACCGAACCTATCAATTTGGAGATGATGACCATGATGACAAACGCAAACAAATACACACGCAAATACTTTGGCCACGAGTAAAATGGAACAACCATTGGCGACATCAATATTAAAAACGACAACACTGTGAACCCCCAATAACTATAGAACACCACATTGCGTTTGACGTCACTAGCCCCTTTCAACAAGGTGGAAACGGCTTGATAAAAATACCAGTCTATGATTAAAATTACTATCCCCCCTAGCAGAACTCTTATAGGTACCGACATATTTAAGTTTTCAATTTTAGATTTAGGCCGCAAAACTATGGAAACATTTTTCGAATAAAAAGTTTCCGCACCCTTATTTGTGATTTATTAACGAGATTGGGATTGGTTGTTGGACTTCTTCTCTGGGACAATTTCACCTCGAAGACTCTAAGACAATTCAGCAATTGTTCAATTAAACAGTAGGCAAATGGATAGGCAATAGCCAATAGTCATATGAGGAGAGGGGATCAAGGGAAAAGGTCTCCCCCCCTTCAAAAACACTATTACTCACAAAATGAAATGTTTAGCCGGCTTCTAAACGTGTTGAGACGGCTTCGGAGATTGTTGAAAGGCCTTCTATCCTTGTTGAGACAGCTTCGAAACGTGTTGCGACACCTTCTAAACATGTTGAATCGATTTCTAAATATGTTGAAACTCCTTCGGAAATTGTTGAAACAGTTTCGGAACTTGTTAAGCTAACTTCTATGCTTGTTGAAACCACTTCTAAACATGTTTAGTTAGCTTCTATCCTTGTCAAATACATTTCCCCCTTCGCCCTCTTTTTTAACGAAGGAGCTAGTATAATGAGTTTTACCAGTAACTTACCACATTATTCAAGGAATACAAAATGAAATATAAAATAGTTAGCTGAGAAAATTTGTTAGAGTACGTTAAGCGAGACACTACGTTTAATTATAATATCCAATCGTTAGTACATCCCAAAAAAAAACAAAACACCCCGTTTCGAAGTTCGAAACGGGGTGTTTGCTATTGTTAGTTAAATGGTTCTACTGTTTCACCACTCGTTGTGTGTAAAGCACATTGTTATCAACATCTAATACCCTAACGAAATAAATTCCGTTTTGGTTTTCTTCAATATTGGTTTTCATTGTACTTGTTCCACTTACTAATTGGTGTAACTCGTGTTTCACTACATTGCCCAACACATCGTATACTTCCACCACTACTGCTCTCTCCTCTGATGTGGTTACATCAATATTGAATTCATTA
>CAIWDF010000235.1 GCA_903911435.1 uncultured Bacteroidota bacterium | reverse complement strand
GAACTCGAATAGAACCAATTCGAACTCGCATGAAACCAATTCGAACTCGAATGAAACCAATTCGAACTCGAATGAAACCAATTCGAACTCGAATGAAACCAATTCGAACTCGAATGAAACCAAATCGAACTCGAATGAAACGAATTCGAACTCGAATGAAACCGATTCGAACTCGAATGAAACGAATTCGAACTCGAATGAAACGAATTCGAACTCGAATGAAACCAAATCGAACTCGAATGAAACCAAATCGAACTCAAATTGAAAAATGTATAATAAATGAATAAATGTTAAAACTTAAAAAACTAAAATTATGGCACGAAAACCAGTAGTAAAAATTGATTTCATTTTAAAATCAATTCCCGACAAGTTAGAGTTTGCTCAACTTGTACACGACCATGTGAAAGCAAACCCATTAAAGTTTGTTACCCCCGATTTAGATTTGCTGGTGTTTCAGCAAGACATCGATGAGTTGCGCAACCAATATGGCCTTGCCCAAGCGGGTGACCATGTGGCCGAAGAAAAAGTGAAAAACCTAGTGAAAGTGATGAATGACGATTTGCGAGTGATGGCCAAATATGTGAGCCGCGTTGCCAAAGGCGATGCAGCGGTTATCGTGTTGGCAGGTTTTACTTCTACCAAAACCGAAATAGTAAAATCAAAACGTCCAGTAAAAGGAGTGCTTACCGGCATGCCAGGCACCGAAATTGGTGGCATTGCCTTTAAAGGCGAGAAACTCGAATTTGCTATTCATTATGTATTTGTGGTGGGCCGCGATTTGTCGGGACTGACTTACAAAAACGATACTGTGATTGCACAACCTAAACTCATCGACCCGACTGACCCTACCAAAGGAATCTATCCGATAGTGATAAAAACGCATAAACTACCCACTGTGGAGATTGATGGATTAGATACCCGAGTGAATTACGAATGTGTGTATTTCGGTGTGTCCACGGTAGGCAATGGCGATGCAAGCGATGTTATCATTGTAGCTTCTAAATAATAAACTACCACCTGCGCATGATGCGCAAGCACCAAGCAAGTAAAAACCTGATGAAGATAATTCGTCAGGTTTTTTTATTGGGGGCTATTTGATTTTAAAAAATCCTGAAAGGATTTAATATGAATAGCCCCCAATAAAATTGGGGGTGATAAGGAATTAAATGCATCAACAACTCTAAAGAGTTGAATAATGAATTCAACACCTTCGGTGTTGTGCAGAAGTTTGTTTTATCACTACCCCCAATTTCATTGGGGGCTAATCACATTCCACCCCTTCGGAGTGACTTATTAAATTAAAATTATTGAAGTTGTTTTGTGCCATTGTAGGTGTTTTTTTCACATGCAAACCAAAGAAGGGAAATAATAATTACCAATTAAAGTTTGTTGGTGAAAACACCAACAAAGGCCCAAAAGAAGGGAAATAATAATTACCAATTAAAGTTTGTTGGTGAAAACACCAACAAAGGCCCAACTAACAACTAACAACCAACAACTAACAACTATTTCAACCGGTAATCCTCATACACCGCTTCTTGAAAAGCTTTCGCAAAGGTGGTTAAGGTATCAGCATTCGGGTTTTTGTCGCCAAACGAATTTACAATAAGTTGTTTCACCTTGTGTTGATAGCCGATGTATCCTTGGTTGGTAACAAATCCGGCACCACCATAATTGCAGAAAAAAGCAAATGGCATCACATGTGGGTTGAACATGTTTTTACTCCAACCATAAGCCTTAGCAGCCGAATCGAGCTTTAGTTGATAGAGTAGGGTAGAGGAGATATCTAATTGCGAATACACCTTATCGATATTCTTGCCTCTGAACTCGGGCTTTATCACCTCACCAAAAAACAATAAAGGAATGCGATGAAACTCAGGGTCGTATTCGCTCAAGTTTTTCTGGCTTCCATGACTATGGTCGGAAACGATTACAAACAGGGTATTTTGATACCATGCTTGTTTTTTAGCTTCATCAAAAAAATGGTGCAAAGCGTTGTCGGCATATTCGATAGAGTTTACATAATCGTTTTCTTGGTCGGTAAGTTTTTTCTTCTCGCCTTTGTAGTCGTAAGGCATATGGGTGCTCAGCGTAAACCAAGCGTATACAAACGGAGGCTTAGCAGCATTCAATAGTTGCAAATATTCATTAGCCATATCCGCATCTTGTATTCCCAAGTTGCCGCGTGGCAGGTGTTTATCGAAGTCGGGCTCTTCTTTCACCACATCAAACTGTTTGTTGAAAATGTAGGATTTAATATTTCCGTAATTCAAATCGCCTCCAAAAGCAAAGCCCGATTGGTATCCAATTTTTTTCAAATCTTGATTGATGCACGGCAGCTTGGCCGACTTGGTACTTTGATTAATGACACTAATGCGCGACAACGAAGGATAACCGCTCAACACAGCCGGTATTCCTTGGTCCGACACATAAGCCGCAGGATATAGTTTAGTAAACCGAATTCCTTGATTACTCAAACTATCCATAAACGGAGCAAAGTCATCGCCTCCATAACTCTTTATTTCGTTGGCACTCCAGCCTTCGAGGATGATGAATGCAATATTAGGTCGAGTGGTAGAAAGGAAATATTGAGTACTGTCTTTTTCTGTTTTATACAGCTTCGCCACTATTTCGTTGGCTTTCGCCACTTCAAAATCTTGATAAGGATTTTCTTTGAAATGGTCTTCATAATCCACAAAGTTGAACACCAAGTTCCACAGCGGATTCACTGCAGCATCGTTCACCGTAGGTTGTGTGCAGAAAAAAGCATCGCTGCTCTGAATCGGAATCTCTTGCCACCCGCCACGTACGCTCAACGCACAAAAAACAATTGAAATAAAAAAGAACAAACTGCTTTTCCATTTGAATTTGCCGAATGATAAATCATGCAATTGAGGATGGCGTAAGATGGAAACTTTGCGTTTGTATAGTCGAATGAGTAGCCACGAAAACACGATGGAAAGCGAGAAGAAAACGAAGGTTAATCCCAGCGAAGCGGTTTTAAATACTTCCGAAGGATGAAGAAAATGTTCGAGGGCTTGCATGCTCAGCTTTGCTTTCCACTCGCGATACAAACACATTTCGCCCACAGCAGTGGTGCTGTACAGCACAATGAAAAAGCAAGTGAGGATATCAACAAGTCGGAATACAAATCGTGTTTTGCTAAACGAAAAAATAAAAGCAAACACCATAGGCAGCGCAATAAAATACGACAACATCGACAAGTCGAGGCGCAAAGCTTTGTAAAACGATTGAAGAATAAGGCTGAAAGGCACATCGCCAAGCAGAAAAGTATTGCCAAGATAAAACAACACACGCAACACAAAAAACGAGAAAAACCAGAAAAGAATAAGTTTGGTAAAATACGAGGTAAATAATTTCACTATTTTTTTTCGAATTAGTTCGTTTAAAATTAACTGGCTTTAACAATAATTAGGTGCGAAGTTATAAAACATTAATAAAATGAAGTAAATTCGCAAAAAAATTGAGGAGAAAAAGAGTGAAAGTTTATACAAGTTTAGAAGATTTTGAGCAGGTAGCCAACCCCATTGTCACCACCGGAACATTTGATGGTGTACATATCGGTCATCAAAAAATCATTTCGCGTTTGAAAGATTTAGCAACACAGCATCAAGGCGAAACCGTTTTGCTTACCTTTTATCCGCATCCACGTATGGTCTTGTTTCCCGAAGACAATGATTTAAAACTACTCACTACACAAGAAGAAAAAATTGCTTTGCTCGAAAAGCTTGGCATTCATCATCTCATCATATTGCCTTTCACCAAAGAGTTTTCGAGGCTCACTTCCTTGGAGTTTGTTCGAAACATTTTGGTGAACAAAATAAAAACTAAAAAACTAGTGATTGGTTACAACCATCATTTTGGGCGCAACCGCGAAGGTTCGTTCGAACATTTAAAAGAATACGGCCCTATGTATGGTTTTGATGTGGAAGAAATACCAGCACAAGATTTAGAGAATGTTGAAATCTCTTCCACCAAAATTCGTGCAGCACTGCAAGTTGGCGATGCCTCCATAGCCGACAAATATTTAGGTTATCAATATTCCATATCGGGCAAAGTGGTGGATGGTAAAAAGAATGGTAGAACCATTGGTTTCCCAACGGCTAATATTTCGGTGCTCGATAAATATAAGCTCATTCCCGCTGATGGAGTGTATGCTGTTAGTTTGCTACATCGCCATACTTGTTATAGTGGCATGCTCAACATTGGTAACAATCCTACTATTGCCGAAAAAGGAAGAACAGTAGAAGTAAATATTTTCGATTTCGATAAAGATATTTATGGAGAAGAAATAAGAGTTTATTTTAAACAAAGATTAAGGAGTGAACTTAAATTTGGTAATTTAGATGAATTAAAAAAACAACTTGCTTTGGACAAAGAACAAGTAAAAAGAGTCTTCGGATTGATTAAATGAAACGTACATTAAGCATTATCTTTACTTCTGTTTTATTGTTGCTGCTGTGCTCCACTGGCGCCATGGCACAAACAGCATTGCTCGACTCGCTCACGCTCGACACACTCACAGCGTATACTAGCATTACCGAAGCAATGAAAAATCCAGAACAAGTAATAAAACTTGAATTGCGAAAAGCAAAACTAAAAACTTTTCCACCTGAGATTTTGCAAATGAAAAATCTTCAATACCTCGATTTGAGCAAAAACAGCATCAGAGAGCTACCGCACGAAATAGGAGAGTTGAAAAACTTACAATACCTTTCGATAGCCAGAAACAAATTAGAAGATTTTCCAATGGAATTGGGCGAGTTAACCAATCTGTATTATTTAAACGCTAACAACAATAATCTTTCATCCTTGCCAAGTTCTATCGGCAATTTGGTGAATCTTAAAAATATGGATTTGTGGAGCAATTACATCGAAACCTTTCCAACAGAAATCAAAAACTTGAAATACCTACAGTTTCTCGATCTTCGCATCATTGTTATTTCCGATGCCGAACAAAATCGATTACAAGGTTTGTTGCCATCAACTAAAATCGAATTTTCACCCTATTGCAAATGCCAACAATAGCATGAAATTTCACCTTCAGTTTCCGATTCCTCCCTTTACTGAAAAATTAAATTACCGACAAACTTTTTTATCCATAGGCTCGTGCTTTGCCGAAAACATTGGCGAACTCATGCAAAACAATTTGTTCAACATCACCATCAACCCCAATGGAATTGTTTACAATCCTGCAAGCATTGGCATTGCATTGAGGCGTTATTGCACAGGAACGAAGTTCATTGAAAGCGATTTGTTTTTTGCGAACGACCTTTGGAATTCATGGGAACATCATAGCGTATTCTCACATCCTGATAAAGAAGCAACTTTGAACGCATTGAATCAATCTGTGAAAAATGCTCACAACACCTTGCTAAATGCCGAATGGCTGATGATTACTTTTGGTTCGGCTTATTATTATCAGTTAAATGATTCTGGAAAAATTGTTGCTAATTGTCATAAACAAAAACAACAAATATTTACCAAGCATTTACTCACCGTGAATGAAATAGTGGATGATCACCAGCAACTCATTCAGCAATTGCATAGCATCAATCCAAACTTGAAGATTGTTTTTTCCATCAGTCCCGTACGTTATAAACGAGATGGAGTAATGGAAAACACAAGAAGCAAAGCACGGTTGATAGAAGCAGTACATTCATTAGTTGAAACGAACAATGCAACATCTTATTTTCCTGCTTACGAACTTGTGTTGGATGATTTACGCGATTATCGTTTCTTCAAAGAAGATTTGGTGCATCCCAATCAAGTTGCCATCAATTATGTATTTGATAAATGGAAGGAAACGATATTTGATGAAGAAACAAAAGGATTGTTCGAACGCATCAAAAGTCTTGTAGCTGATTGCAACCATCGTCCACTGCATGCAAACACCGCTTCACATCATGAGTTTATTACTGCCACTCGCCTTCGCGCAACCAAATTGAAAGAAGAATTCCCTTTCCTTCCAATAGAACAATTACTTCCTTTATAAGCTTTTTGCTTATTTGTTTTTTAAACGATAGAGTTGGATAAGTTTACTTATTCCAATAATGTTGAGGATGATTTTTTTGAATTTATTGTTGATGAAAGAATAATTTCCGTTTGCCCAGAATTTCAATTCGCCAATAAATTTTTCCGATTGTGAAGCGTCATTACAGTAAATAGCAGAGTTGGTATATATTTCTGCTAAGTGTTGTCGGGTAGCTTCATTGAGTAAAGAAGATTGAATCAATTCGTTTTTTAAACCGATTATTAATTCGGCAGCATCCACGCTTACTTTCTTCCAATTGTTCGAGATCGAACCTTCTACTTTACGATTGATGTAAAATATTCCGGGTACATATTTTAGTTTATATCCCGCTAACACCAATCGAATGTGAAAGTCCCAGTCTTGCGCTGATTTTAATGCCGCATTGTATCCACCCAAAGCTTCCACTACTTGTTTTCTGTAAATTGGATTGCCTGTGATGATGATGCGCACCACAGCTGTTTCTAGTGGATTGATTTCTAATTCAGGAAATTTAAACTCGGCCAAGGTTTCCGTCAAATCCACATTTTTCAAAACTCTATCCGACACAACGGCATCAGTCTTGTCATCAAAGCCTGCCAATTGCATTTCGAATTTTGTTGGAGCTATTAAGTCATCCGCATCAATAAACTGGATGTAGTCACCTTTCGCTGATTTCAATCCAGTGTTCCGTGCAGCCGATGCACCTGCATTAGGAACTGAAACAACGGTAATCTTAGTCGGATATTTTTCTTTATAACTTTTGAGTATGCTTAATGTAGTGTCTTTCGAACCATCGTCCACACAAATGATTTCCCAATTCGAATAAGTTTGATGGATGATTGATTCAAGACATTCGGAAATGTATTTTTCTACATTGTAACATGGGATGATTACTGATATGAGTTTCATTGTTGGATTCAGTTAAGCTTTGTTTAGAAAGAAATCCTGAATAGCCGAAATAATTGAGATTACTTCATCATCTGTCAACTCATAATAGAGAGGTAAGCGCAACAAGCAATCGGTGTATATGTCGGCCATTTTCAATTCCCCTCCTTTATATTTATTTTTATAATATTCGCTTTTATGTAAACCTAAATAATGAAAGGCTGTGCTTATTTCTCTATTGGAAAGATAGGACATTAATGAAGTACGTTCTTCCAAACTTTTGCAGACTATATAAAATGAATTGGCGTTATTACGGGCGAATTCTGGCAATATGGGCAATGCTATCTTGTTTTTTAAATTTGCTAATCCATCATCATATTGTTTCCAAATTTGTATTCTTCTAATTTGTATGTTATCTAATTCTTGAAGCTGTGCATAAAGATAAGCAGCTGTAATCTCCGATGGTAAAAAAGAAGAACCAATATCCATCCATCCATATTTGTTTACTTCGCCACGATAAAAGGCTGAGCGGTTGGTTCCTTTTTCTCGAATGATTTCAGCACGTTTCACAAATTGCTCATCATTTATTACTATCATTCCTCCTTCACCTGCACTTACGTTTTTTGTTTCATGAAACGAAAATGTTGCTAGGTGCCCAATGCTTCCAAGTGGCTTATCCTTGTAATAACTATCAATTGAAAGTGCTGCATCTTCCACCACAAAAAAATTGTACTTTTTTGCTAATGACATTATTTTATCCATATCACAAGCAATACCCGCGTAGTGAACAGGTATAATAACTTTTGTTTTTGGAGTAATCAGTTGTTCAATCTTATCTACATCAATGTTCGGATTGTCTTTATTGCTATCAGCAAATACTATGGTAGCGCCTCTTAACACGAATGCGTTCACCGTTGATACGAATGTATATGAAGGAGCAATGATTTCATCACCTTCTTTTATATCAAGCAGTAATGCTGCTAATTCTAGCGCATCGGTACAGGAAGTTGTAAGCAAAGTTTTTTTGAAATTGTATTTGTTTTCAAAAAATGATTGGCAGAGTTTAGTGTATTCACCATCGCCTGACAATTTCCTAGAAGAAATAGCATTTTTAATATAAGCGATTTCCTTTCCAGTTGAATAGGGTATGTTGAAAGGGATTTTCATGAATTACTTTTTTGGGAATTATTTCCTTTCAACATTCTTCCTGCTAGATATCGCAATTGTGATAATGAAAACAAGTGAGTATTTATCCAATATGAAATTACCTTCATAGGTTTTTCATCTACTATTTTATAGAATAGATTTTTAAGGTTTGATTGAATAACCCTTTTCAATTCTTGTTCATTAAATATCTTCTGTGCTTTGTTTTGTTGAATGAGGAGTTCAGTATAATTTTTCAAATCTTTAATGCTCGAAATCTTTTCGGTGTTGTTCGACAATTGAAGATGAAGATTTAAATTTGTTTCAGTTTGTTCAATTTTTAAATCAGATAAGAAAAGCCCAAATACTTTTTTTAATCTTTCGTTTCGTGTATGCCAATTTAAAGTTGTAATGTTTTGCCCTTCTAATCGGTAATTTAAAAGAACTTCATCCACATTTGCAAGTTCGCCATGTTTCGAACATTTCCGCCAAAATTCGTAATCTTCAGAATGAAGAAAATCAGGGTTGTAATTTAAGGCCTTTTCTTTTATTCGTTTCAATCTAATGATTACGCTAGGATGAATCATCACATTGCTAAACAATAAATGTGCTTTTATGGTCTTGTTTGTAAGAGGGTAACTTGTTTTAGCTGATGAAGCACCAAAGTACTTGGCTTGACAACCTGACACAATCACTTGTGGATGTGCATTCATGAAATTTACTTGTTTTTCAATTCTACTTGGATGCGAGATGTCATCTGCATCCATCCGAATTAAATAATCTGCTTCAACCGTTTCAATTCCTTTGTTCAATGTATAAATCAAACCTTTATTGACTTCATTATTGATGTATTTAATTCGAGAATCATTACATGAAAGAATTATTTTTTCAGAATCATCAGTGCTTCCATCATTATAAATGTAAAAAACAAATTCACGAAATGTTTGATTCAAAATACTCTCGATGGCCTGCTTGAGATACTTTTCTGAATTATAAACAGGCATTAAAATAGCAACAGTGCTAGTGTTTTTCATGATTTTAAATCAATCAGTTTTTTTATTTCCCTTGCAGTTAAATTTGAAATGTCATTCTTATTCATTCCAATTTCAATCAGTGTCGTAGCTCGAATTAAAAAATTATCAATCTCAATGTTCTCTGAAATTATTTTTGAAGGAATGCCTCCAATAGTAGTGTATTCTTGATTAAAACTAGAGTTCACCACTGCATTTGCTCCAATTACTGTGTTGTTCGCAATTGAGATTGCACCAAATACTTTTGCTCCTGGGCCAATGTATACATTGTCTCCAATGGTAGGTGCTTTGTTAGCATATCCAGCTTCGGTACCAATATTCACTCCCGAATGGATGCGACAGTTACAACCTATTCTCGATTCTGGATTAATAGTGATACTCCCATAATGAGCAATTGACAATCCTGGTCCAAATACATTAGGTGGAATCGTGAATCCAAGTTTATATGAAAGCTTTTGATAGTGACGATATGCAAAAAAGTATTTGACTTTTTCGAATATGTTTTTCTTTTTGTTTTTCAGGAATTCTAGCTTGCGAAGGGCTTTTTGAAATTTCCAGATTTCATCTTTGAAGAAATGCTCTTTAAACTGAGATGAAATCGAAGATGACGGAGAATTAGTTTTTGCAAGAGCAATTCTATCAGCCTCCAAATAAAATGTGTAATCGTCCTTAGTCTTTATCATCGAATAAATAGTGAAAGGATAAGGTGATTCACTTTACGTTAATAAAATAAGTTTCCTGAATATATAATTAAACCCCTTTATCTTATTTAATTTGACTCTATATCCCCTATTGTACATTCCTATAATTTTTAAATCAATTGGTTTTAATTGGTTTTTGCTAAACGAACAATTTATTAATCGAAGGTAATAACTTTGTAAGGATCTCTCGGAAATATGATCGTT
>CAIWDF010000234.1 GCA_903911435.1 uncultured Bacteroidota bacterium | reverse complement strand
TTTTTTTATATGTACGATTGTTGTCATGTTTTGGGATGGGGAGGATGTGAAAGGTTTTGTATCTTTGTGAGGTGGGAAATAATCGGTATATAAAGATTAGAACGTTTGCAGGTGAAAAAACACCTGCAAAGGCATCGTTTCTGCTTACTTTAAAGGAAGACCAACAAGGGCGGAAATACGACCGTCAATTTCTTTGTAAAAGAAAAAGCAAATGTTACCATTAGTTTGACTGATGTGTATGGTAAAATTTTGCAACTCATCATTAATAATGTAAATTATGAAAAAGGAAATTATTCTTTTGAGCTAAATACAAGTACATTTGCAACTGGTATTTATTACTGTCAGATGAAAGCTAATGAAACTATAAAAAACATTAAATTAATAAAAACTAAATAGCCATGAATAGGAAAATACGCAAACTAGTATTGATAAATTTTATTGTTCTATTATCAAGTAATGTAAATGCCCAATGGATACAACAGAATTCGGGGACAACTAATTTTTTAATGTCGATTCAATTCCCTACAAATAATGTTGGTTATGTTTTGGCCGAAACAGGTTATGTGCGTAAAACCACGAATGGGGGAAGCTCATGGAATTTAGTCGGAGGACAGAATGATATGTGGGGACAGATTTATTTTACGAGTATTGACACAGGTTTTGCAACTGGAGCAAGGGGTGTGCTAAAAACAATGAATGGAGGAGTTTCATGGGTTGATAATTTTCCTGATTCTGTTTTTACCACTTCTCTTTCATTTATTTCAACAACCGTAGGGTATGCAGCAGGAAGTGTTTTGCCCTATGATACCACCTTAGTATATAAAACGAATGATGGAGGAACAAGTTGGAATAGAATTTCTTCAGTTCCCACTTCTTTACCATCTGGTATTCAATCAATATATTTCCTCGATAACCTCACTGGATTTTTAATCAATTATGCTGATGCAATTTATAAATCGGTTGACGGTGGTTTAACCTGGGTTCAAAAATCAAGTGGTTACGCAATATATTCGGTTCAATTTCCTTCACCTTTAGTAGGCTACGCTGTTGGTGATTTTGATTTATTAAAAACAACTGATGGTGGTGAAACGTGGATACCTATGGCAAATTCGAATCCGCAAGCATTGTATTCTGTTTTCTTTACTGATGATGCTACAGGTTACATTGTAGGAGGGAATGGGATTTCAAGCGGAGCTATTGAAAAAACCACAAATAGCGGCAGTGCCTGGTCGGTAGATTTATCTAATGTACAAACTTTTAATTGTGTCTATTTCCACAATGCAAATGTTGGATACGCTTGCGGCACGAATGGAGTCATATATAAATTAGATTTAGGAATAGGAATAAATGATGTTGCTAAAGATGATGAATTAACAATGTACCCAAACCCCGCAACCAATGAACTAACAATAGAAAGTAAAATGCAAAATGCAGAAATAGAAATAAGAGATGTGTTAGGGCAAATGGTTTATAGCACAAAAGCAATTGCGGCTTCTTCCACAATAGATGTATCTATGCTTTCGAAAGGCGTTTATTTTATAAGTTTACAAAACGGTAAACAAACCATAAATAAGAAGCTGGTGAAGGAATAAACCTTCTTTACGAATATGCCCTTCGTGAAACTTAGTGCCTTAGTGTCTTAGTGGTGAAATCCTAAATCCCCAACTCCTCGCTAAAACTCAGCCGTTTTAGGAGCTCTTGGAAAAGGAATCACATCGCGTATATTGGTCATTCCGGTAACAAACAATACCAATCGTTCGAAACCCAAACCAAAGCCAGCATGAGGAGCTGTACCAAACTTACGGGTATCGAGGTACCAATAAAGTTCTTCGGCAGGTATATTCATTTCTTCCATTCGTTTTTCCAATCGTTCCAATCGTTCTTCGCGCTGCGAACCACCGATTATTTCGCCAATTCCAGGGAACAAAATGTCCATTGCACGTACCGTAGTTCCGTCATCGTTTTGACGCATGTAAAAGGCTTTAATTCCTTTCGGATAATCAGTAAGAATAACTGGTTTCTTAAAATGTTTTTCTACCAAAAAGCGTTCGTGTTCGCTTTGCAAATCGGCACCCCATTGGTCGATAAGGTATTTAAATTTCTTTTTCTTATTCGGAGCCGAATGTTTTAAAATCTCAATGGCTTCGGTATACGTCAATCGTTCGAAATCGTTCTCGAGGCAAAAGTTGAGTTTAGCCATCAAGTCGAGCTCCGAGCGCTCGTCTTGCGGTTTTGTTTTTTCTTCTTCAAGCAATCGTGTTTTCAAAAACTCAAGCTCTTCGGCACAAGTATCGATGGCATGTTTAATCACATATTTCAATAAGTCTTCGGCCAATTGCATGTTATCCGTCAAATCGTTGAAAGCCACTTCGGGTTCTATCATCCAAAACTCTGCCAAGTGGCGGGTAGTATTGGAGTTTTCGGCACGGAAAGTAGGGCCAAAAGTGTATACCTCGCCAAAAGCCATGGCTGCCAACTCGGCTTCCAATTGCCCCGACACGGTGAGGTTAGTGCTTTTTCCAAAAAAGTCTTGCTTAAAATCCACCTCCCCATTCTCCAAACGTGGAGGATTGTTAAAATCTAAACTAGTAACTCTGAACATTTCGCCAGCACCCTCAGCATCCGAAGCGGTGATGATAGGCGTGTGTAAATACACAAAACCTCTATCGTTGAAAAATTGATGAATAGCAAAAGCTAATGCATGGCGCACCTTGAACACCGCATTGAAGGTATTGGTGCGAAAACGAAGATGTGCAATATCGCGCAAAAACTCTAGGCTATGTTTCTTTGGTTGAAGCGGAAATTTCTCCGCATCGCTATCGCCAAGTATTTCCAGTTTTTTTACTTTTATCTCCACCTTTTGTCCTTTTCCTTGCGATTCTACCAAGGTTCCCATTACACTCACCGCAGCACCTGTAGTAAGTCGTTTCAATAGGGTTTCGTCAGCCGTAGTAAAATCTACCACCGCTTGTATATTACTCAAGGTAGAACCATCGTTGATGGCAATAAACTGGTTGTTGCGAAAGGTGCGTACCCAGCCTTTCACGGTTACATCGCTACCAAATGCGGTCGAATTCATCAAGTCTTTTACCTTAATTCTTTTTTCTGATTTCATGGTTGATTAAAAATTTGAGGGCACAAAGGTAAATTTAATTGTCAAATAGTTTTAAGGTTGGCATGGCTATTTGCATAATGGGTGAAAACTATAAACAATCAACTGTTGAAACTTGTTATTAACTTAACTTCCCGTGTGAAGTTTTTTTATGTTTCTTTATCCTCACAATTAACACCAATTTTGAAAAGAAAAACAAGTAGCATTATTTTTTTCTTCACTATTTTCTTTTGTGTGTCAACGTTTGCACAAAGGTTAAATATAAGAAACTATTCTGTTGACGATGGCTTGCCGCAATCGCAAATACTCGACAATTTTCAAGATCATACAGGAGCCATTTGGTTTTCTACCAATGGTGGAGGCATCAGCCGATTCGATGGAGTGAAGTTTACCAACTACACCATCCGCGAAGGACTCAATAGCAACCATGCTTATCAGATAATTGAAGATGCCAATCAGAATCTTTGGATAGCAACCGCCAAGGGGCTCAACAAGATGATGAATGGTAAGGTAGTAAAAATAGCCGATACCTTATTCAATCAAAGTTCTATTTATTGTATTCAAAAGCATAGCAACGGTGAGCTTTGGTTTGGCTGTCCTTTCGGAATTGTGATTTACAACGGAAAATCATTTTCTGCCTTCAGTCTCAATAGTGTATTGGGAAATTATCAAGTATCCTGCATCGAGGAAGACAAGAAAGGAAACACCTGGATAGGAACCATTGGTAATGGTACTTTTTGTTACAATGGCACTACCTTGATTCAATTTGGATTGAACGAAGGGTTGAATGATTTAAAAAACAGAGACATTCTTGTAAACGGCAATGAGGTGTGGATAGCCACAGCGCATGGCATCAACACCATCGAAATAAATAAAGCATTTAATCCTCATCAAAAATTGGGTGTTTTAGAATTTAACGGAAAACCTTATCAAGAAAACACCTATCGCTTATACAAAGATTCCTCCGGTGTTATTTGGATAGGAAATACCGTTGGTGTAATCAAGTATTTCAACACTAAAACAAAATTGATTACCAAATTCAATGGCTTGTGTAATACCATCATCGATGCCATCATCAAAGACCGCGAAGGCAATATGTGGTTTGGTTCCTTTGGTGGAGGTGTAAGCAAGTACCGAAACAACATGTTTGTGAACATAAGCAAACAACAAGGTTTAGCTGAAGACATGATAACTGCATTGTTGAAAGACAAGAAAGGAAACATTTGGGTGGGTACACAAGCTGGTGGTGTCTCTCGCCTCAATTACAACGCATGGACCAATTCCGATTCTGTTATCATCAAGAATTTCAATTCGCAAAAAAACAAATTAGCATCTAATACGATTACAGGCATCTGCGAAGACAAAAAAGGAAATATCTGGTTTGGTACTGCGGCCTCAGGGGTGAGTAAATATAATGGAAAACAATTTGTGAATTACGACAACCGAAACGGATTGTCGGGTGTGCAAGTGCAAGCCATCACTGCCGATAACAAAGGAAACGTATGGATAGCTAACGAAGGAGGAGTGGATAAATTCGATGGAGAGTCGTTCACTAAGATTGGAAAAAAACAAGGCTTTTCGGCCGAAGCAGTAAGCGCTATATACGAAGACAATGAAGGAATGATTTGGTTCGGTTGTCCCGAAAAGATAATACGATACGATGGTAAAAAGTATTCTTATTTCATGCGTTCCGAAGGCTTTCCGAAAGTTAAAAATATTACCAAAGACAAGCATGGTTACATCTGGTTCAGCACCGAAACTGGAGCTGTTGTATTTAACGGAAAAATATTCAGAACCATAAACGAAACCGAAGGATTGTGCTCCAATGCCGTCAGTTTCATTCAATCCGATGCTAACGGAAATCTAATAATAGGTACTAATAAAGGACTGGATCGTTTGGACTTGAATATATACGAAACCAAAAAGGAAATAAAGATAAAACACTTTGGTAAAGAAGAAGGATTTTTGGGTATAGGTTGCAATCAAAATTCGTTTTACAAAGATGCCACCGGAAAACTTTGGGTGGGAACCCCTGAAGGCATTACCATTTTCGACCCATCACTAGAGATAGTGAATAAAGTAGAACCTCAACTCCAACTATCCGATATTCATCTTTTCCTCTCTACTACCGATTGGACAAAATACTCCGATACATTGATTAATGGAATTCCACAAAAACTTTCATTAGAGTATACCAATAACCACTTGACTTTTTATTACGTTGGAATCTCTCTGTCGGTGCCCGAGAAAGTAAAATACTCCTTTAAGCTCGAAGGAGCCGACATGGACTGGTCGCCCGAAACGGTTGAAACCCATGCTTCGTATCCGAACCTTATGCCAGGAAAATATACTTTTCTAGTAAGAGCTAAAAACAATGATGGGTTCTGGAACCCAACTCCATTATCATATACCTTCGAAGTCGTTCCACCACTTTACAAACGACCATGGTTCTATTTAATGCTAATCATTATCGGAGGTTCAATCATATTTTCATTAATTAAACTCCGTGATAGAAGACTCAAATATTCTAAGAAATTACTCGAGCGTCAGGTTTCTATTCGCACCAAACAATTGTTTGAAGAAAAGGAAAAGCTTCAATTTGCATACTCCGAAATTGATGAAAAGAACAAAGCCATTACCGATAGTATTCATTACGCAAAACGATTACAAGAAGCATTGTTACCAACAGATGCAACCATCAAACAATTGTTGCCAAATTCATTTGTGCTTTTCAAACCAAAAGATATTGTAAGTGGCGATTATTATTGGGTTGAACAATGGGGGCATCAAATTTTAATAGCAGCAGTAGATTGTACAGGGCATGGAGTTCCTGGCGCCTTTATGAGTTTGGTTAGTCATAATATATTAGCTCAAGCGGTGAATGTATTGGGTTTATCAAAACCTGCTTTAATATTAAATGAAGCAAATAAACAAATCTCTCGAAAATTAAATCAGCACGAGGAAGAAGCAACCGTGATGGATGGAATGGACATTGCCCTATTTGCAATAAACTATACCAAATCTACCATGGAATTTGCTGGAGCAAACAACCCGATTTGGATAATACGCAATGGCGAATTAATAGAAATAAAGGGGAATAAATTTCCGATAGGGGCCTTTATGGGCGATACCTTACAAAAGTTTACCAACCACGAATGGGAACTTCAAAAAGGTGATTATATCTATATATTCTCTGACGGATATGTTGATCAGTTCGGTGGTCCTAAAGGGAAGAAGTTTAAACACAAACAACTTCAGAATTTGTTTCTCGAAATTCATACCAAGCCTCTTGACGAACAAAAGGAAATACTTGATAAAACATTTGAAGATTGGAGAGGAAGCTTAGAACAAGTGGATGATGTGCTAATTATTGGAGTTCATGTATAGACCTTTCTTTATTATTTATAAGAAACAAATCAATTCGTGAAAAACACTTCTCCCAAAACCATTTTGCTTATTATAGCAATAGTACTAGCAATTGCTGTAACGTTTGCTTTAAGCCAGATCACTAATGGTTCAAGCGGAACCTCAACTTTTCAACTTGTGATTTTCACCTTTGCGTTGTCCTTTGCTTCACTAGTTTTACTTTTGTTATTCGTTAACATTATTATTCTAAATAAGGTAAACAAATTATTCGCTACAGTAAAGAATTTCCGACTACAAAGCGATAAAGCATCTGTTAACATTGAATACAATAGCAACGATTTAAATAACCTAAACAACGAAATACTTGCTTGGGCTGAGGACCGTAAAAACGAAATAGAACAGCTCAAAAAGCTAGAGGTATATAGAAGAGAGTTTTTAGGAAATGTTTCTCACGAATTAAAAACTCCGATATTCAACATACAAGGTTATGTACTCACCCTTCTCGATGGAGGTCTCGAAGACCCATCTATTAATAGAAACTATCTTGTGCGTGCAGAGAAAAGCGTTGACCGAATGATTACCATTATAGATGATTTGGAAGCCATTTCACAACTCGAAACTGGTGAATTACAAATTGAACTCGAGCGATTTGATATCAACGTGCTGCTAAAGGATGTGATTGATTCGCTTGAAATGAAAGCAACGGCTAAAGGAATTATACTTTCTACGGTGGATGAAAACAAACCTATTTTTGTTCTTGCCGACCGCTTTCGTATTCGTCAAGTATTTGTCAATCTCCTCGTCAACTCAATAAAATATGGTAAAGAATACGGTGAGACTAAGGTTCGTTTTTACGATGTTGGAAACAATATTTCTATTGAGGTTGCCGACAACGGAATAGGAATTACCAAAGAGCACCTACCTAGATTGTTCGAACGATTTTATAGGGTTGATAAAAGTCGCTCACGCGACCAAGGAGGAACAGGATTAGGGCTTGCAATTGTAAAACATATCATGGAAGCACATAATCAAACCATCACGGTAATGAGCACCGAAAGTGTAGGTACAGTCTTTACCTTTTCACTCAAAAAAGCTTAAGAGTTGATGCTTCTTAAAAATATCATCACTTAGGCTGTACCAAGTTGGGTATTCTGTTCAAAGCAAAAATAATTATACGGTGTTAATCTTTGCATACTTCTTTATTTTGTAGTTTTGCGCACTTTTTAATAACCTAAAATGTCAGTTGACAAAAATCACGTTCACAAACTCTCTACAGCAGGGCTTCTTGTAACCCTAGGAATCATCTTTGGAGACATTGGTACATCACCACTCTATGTGCTTTCGGCTATTGTTGGAGACAAGCCAGTTGACATTGAAACAATAAAAGGTGGATTATCATGCATCTTTTGGACACTGACACTACAAACAACGTTGAAGTATGTTGTACTCACTCTTCGTGCTGATAACAAGGGTGAAGGAGGAATATTTTCTCTATATGCTTTGGTGCGAAGAGCAAAAATAAAATGGCTCTTGCTTCCTGCCATAATTGGAGGAAGTGCATTACTAGCCGATGGGATTATTACTCCTCCGATTTCTGTTGCTTCAGCTATCGAAGGTCTTCGCGATCTTGATCCTGAAATTAAAACGGTACCAATTGTATTGGCAATATTAGTTGGGATGTTTTTTATTCAACAATTCGGAACTAAATTTATTGGAAAGTTTTTTGGTCCCGTGATGTTGGTTTGGTTTGTTATGTTAGGTTTCCTAGGCGTAACTCATATCGCTACCAACATCAATGTTATTTCTTCCGTTAATCCATACTATGCGTATAAATTATTATTTACACATCCTGGAGGTTTCATTGTGTTGGGAGCGGTATTTCTTTGTACTACGGGTGCGGAAGCGCTTTATTCTGACCTTGGACATTGTGGACGGGAGAATATTAGGGTATCGTGGATATTTGTAAAAACAACGTTGGTATTAAATTATTTTGGTCAAGGAGCTTGGCTTATTTCACAACAAGGCCATTCTTTAGTTACAAAAGATGCTGCAGGTAAAATTATTTCCGCTGTAAATCCTTTTTATGCTGTAATGCCCGATTGGTTTGTCCCAGTTGGAATCATCATTGCTACCATGGCTACCATTGTTGCTAGTCAGGCATTAATCAGTGGTTCTTTTACGCTAATTAATGAAGCGATGCGACTAAATTTTTGGCCAAAAGTAAAAGTGAAATATCCTTCCGATTTAAAGGGTCAATTGTACATACCAAGTGTAAACTGGCTTTTGCTTGCAGGCTGTATCATTGTTACGCTCAAATTCCAGGAGTCGAGCAATATGCAGGCGGCTTATGGATTGGCCATTGTGCTCACCATGCTCATGACCACCACCCTGCTTACCTATTATATGGTAATCAAGCGATTTAAAAAAATTCTGATTGGCCTTATCATGTCTACGTATCTCATCATCGAAGGAGCTTTCCTTATAGCCAATCTTCATAAGTTTTCGCACGGTGGATGGTTTACATTAATGATAGCTTCTGTGCTGATTTCGGTGATGCTTGTTTGGTATTACGCTAGAAAGATTAGAAACAGATATGTGGAGTTTGTGAAGTTGGTTGATTACCTTCCAGTTTTGCAAGACCTTAGTCGAGATCTTTCTGTGCCAAAATACTCTACACACCTTGTATATTTAACGAGTGCTGATAATCGAGAGGAGATTGAAACTAAAGTTATTTATTCCATCATGCAGAAACAACCCAAACGCGCAGATATTTATTGGTTTGTGCACGTGGATGTGGTAGATGAACCTTATCGAATGGAGTACAAGGTAAGTGAATTTATTCACGATGACGTTATTCGAATTGATTTTCGTTTAGGCTTCCGCGTTGCCCCACGCATCAACCTTATGTTCAGAAAGGTGGTTGAGGATATGGTTAAAAACAAAGAAGTGGACATCACAAGTCGATACAAATCATTAAACAAAAATAATGTGATTGGCGATTTCAGATTTATTGTGATTGAGAAGTTTTTATCTTATGAAAACGAATTGCCTTTGATCGAACGAATTATTCTAGATATTTATTTCTTTCTTAAACATTATAGCTTATCTGAAGCAAAAGCCTTTGGCTTAGATACGAGTTCGGTAACCATAGAAACAGTGCCATTAATAATTTCACCACCGAAAGAGTTAAACCTAAAAAGAGTGATTTAAAAACTGCGAAAAATCATATAAAAAAAGTTAAAATAAAATCGATTGGTATTAAATAAATACCTAAAATTGCACTCGGAAATAAAAAACTTTTTATGCCAACACAAAATACCCCTTTCGATTTCCTACCAGTAGCGCTGATGTTTATTGTTGCTCTAGGGGTAGTGATATTACTGCTGATAGTTACACATTGGTTAGGACCTAAACGAAAAATAAAAATTAAAGAAGACACATTTGAATGTGGTATCGAAGTGAAAGGAAATGCACGTTTCCCATTTTCGGTAAAATATTTTTTAGTAGCCATATTGTTTGTGTTGTTTGATGTCGAGGTTATCTTTATGTATCCTTGGGCAGTTAATTTTAAACAACTTGGATTAACTGGATTTGTTGAGATGCTTACGTTTGTTGCCTTTTTATTGGTAGGCTTCTATTACATCATAAAGAAAGGTGCACTTAAATGGGAATAACTTTATTAGTGAATTGCGATTGCTAAATCACTAAATGACCAATAATTAATGAGTAAGTTAAGATGAGTGAAATAGAAAAATCAAAAGTAAATATAGTGAAAGCTCCTGATGGAATAGAGGGGCCAGGTTTTTTTGTAACCACCATGGATAAAGCCGTTGGGTTAGGACGAAAAAATTCATTGTGGCCATTGCCTTTTGCTACGTCTTGTTGCGGAATTGAATTTATGGCCACAGCAGCTTCCACTTACGATTTAGGACGATTTGGTGCCGAGCGTTTGAGTTTTTCGCCTCGTCAAGCAGATTTATTGATGGTGATGGGAACCATTTCGAAGAAAATGACACCAGTGCTTCGCCAAGTATATCAACAAATGGCAGAGCCAAGATGGGTGCTCGCAATGGGAGCTTGTGCCTCAAGCGGGGGAATATTTGACACTTATAGTGTGTTGCAAGGAATAGATAGAGTGATACCTGTTGATGTATACATACCAGGTTGCCCACCAAGACCAGAACAAGTAATAGATGGAATTCTCGAGATTCAGAAACTTGCTTTAAACGAAACAACAAGACGAAGAAATCAACCAGAATACAAGGCGTTGATGGAAAAATACGGAATGGAATAATTATGGACAAAGAAGCACTATTAGTAAAGGTTCAGGAAAAACTAAAAGCAGAGTTTGGTGGTGGGTTTATTTCTTCGGAACTTATAGCCGATTATCCAGTGTTTACATTAAATCGTGATATTATTTGTGATGCGGTACGTTTTTTATACAATGACGAAGAATTGTCATTCCAATTTCTGACTAATCTTGCCGGAATTCATTATCCTGAAAACAAGGGGCATGAGCTTGGTGTGATGTATCAACTTCATAATTTAAGAAAGAATTATAGAATACGTTTAAAAGTGTTTTTTAGCATTAACGAACCGTCTATTCCTTCAATTACTCCTGTTTTTAAAGGAGCAAATTGGATGGAACGTCAGGAGTTTGACTTTTTCGGAATAGTATTTAAAGGACATCCAAACTTGAAGCGAATACTAAATATGGATGATATGGGTTACCATCCAATGCGTAAAGAGTTTCCATTAGAAGATGGAACGAGAGAAGATAAAGATGATAAAATGTTTGGTCGTTAATAGGTGAAAATATGAGCAAAGAGAAAAATATAAGCACCGATTTAATAGAGAAAGAATATACTACGTTAAATCTTGGACCTACACACCCTGCAACACATGGGATTTTTCAGAATGTGTTGAAAATGGATGGTGAGATAATTGTTGAAGCAGAATCAACTGTTGGGTATATTCACCGAGCATTTGAGAAAATTGCTGAACATAGAAACTACTACCAAATAACTACCTTAACTGATCGATTGAATTATTGTTCATCACCTATTAATAATATGGCGTGGCATATGTCGGTTGAAAAGCTTTTTAATATAGAAGTTCCGAAGCGTGCGCAGTATCTGAGGGTAATTATTATGGAATTGTCGAGGATAGCTGACCATTTGATTTGCAATAGTGTGATTGGAGTGGATACAGGTGCTTTGACAGTATATTTCTACATATTTCAACTTCGAGAACTCATCTATGAATTGTTTGAAGAGGTGTGTGGAGCTCGATTGACAACAAATATTGGAAGAGTAGGAGGTTTGGAGCGTGATTTCTCGCCAAAAGCTTGGGCTACTCTGGATAAGATTTTGGAAGAAGTTCCTAAGGGATTGAAGGAATTTGAAAATTTGTTGGTGCGCAATCGTATTTTTATGGATCGCTGTATTGGTTGTGGCCCTATCTCTGCAGAAATGGCATTACAATATAGTTTCACTGGACCAAATTTACGTGCAGCTGGAGTTGATTATGATGTAAGGGTGATGAACCCGTATTCTTCGTATGAGGAGTTTGATTTTATTGTTCCTGTTGGTACGAATGGTGATACCTATGACCGTTTCATGGTGAGAGAGGAAGAGATGTGGCAGAGTTTGAGTATCATAAAACAAGCTAGAGAAAAGTTGAAAAAAGAGCCAGAGGGTGTGTTTAATGCCAATGTTCCAGATTTTGTACTTCCTCCAAAAGAAGAAGTTTACAATAATATGGAAGCGTTGATTTACCACTTCAAGATAGTGATGGGAGAGGCTAATGTGCCGAAAGGTGAAATTTATCATGCTGTAGAAGGAGGAAATGGTGAATTAGGATTTTATATTATTAGTGATGGAGGTCGTTCGCCATATAGAATGCACATACGTAGGCCTTGTTTTATATATTATCAGGCTTATGCTGAGATGATAAAAGGGTGTTTGCTTTCGGATGCTATTTTGACCATGAGTAGCATGAATGTGATAGCTGGTGAATTAGATGCTTAATAGATTTGAACATGAGTAAAGAAATTAAATTTAATGAGGAAACATTAGCATTGGTTGATAAGCTGATGAAACGTTATCCGGAGGGTAAGCATAAGTCGGCATTGATACCTGTTTTGCATATTGCTCAAGCCGAATTTGGTGGATGGTTGAGTTCGGATACAATGGATTATGTGGCCTCACTTTTAAAAATAAAACCTATTGAGGTATATGAAGTGGCTTCGTTTTATTCTATGTTCAACCTGACGCCTGTTGGAAAATGTTTGATAGAGGTGTGTAGAACTTCATCTTGCTGGGCTAGAGGTTCGGAAGAAGTGGTGAAGCATTTGGAAAAAAGGCTTGGAATAAAAGAGGGTGAGACGACTAAGGATGGTATGTTCACAATAAAAACGGTGGAATGTCTTGGAAGTTGTGGAGGAGCACCGATGCTGCAAGTGGGAGCTTCGTTTCACGAAAACTTAACTACTGAGAAGGTGGATACATTGATAGAAGATTATAAAACACAAGGAAAGCAAAAAAGTTATACTGATTTAGACTATAAGAATACACTTTAATAGCCTCACTACTTAATCCCCTATGCGAAAGAAAGGGGGCGAAGGGTGAAACATTACTTAAAATAAATGGGCAAGAAAATATTATTAGAACACATAAATGTACCAGGGATAAAAGGTCTGGAAGTGTATCGCCAAAATGGAGGGTATGCATCTGTTGAAAAAGCTTTGAAAACCATGGCTCCTGATGCTGTGGTGGAAGAGGTGAAGAAGTCGGGATTGAGAGGCCGAGGAGGTGCTGGGTTTCCGACTGGAATGAAGTGGAGCTTTTTGGCAAAACCTGAAGGGGTGGAGCGTTACTTGGTGGTGAATGCTGATGAATCGGAGCCTGGAACTTTTAAGGATAGGTATTTGATGGAACGTATTCCACATATCTTGATTGAAGGAATGATTACTTCGAGTTTTGCTTTGGGTGCTAAAACATCATACATCTATATAAGAGGAGAGTATTTTTATGTTTCGAGGATACTTGAGGCTGCAATTGAAGAGGCTTATGCTGCTGGATTGCTTGGTAAGAATATTTTGGGAAGTAATTTTTCGCATGATATTTTTGTGCAAGTGGGTGCAGGGGCTTATATATGTGGAGAGGAGACAGCATTACTTGAGTCGCTGGAAGGGAAACGTGGTAACCCACGGATAAAGCCTCCGTTTCCGGCTATTGCGGGTTTGTACAGTTGTCCTACGGTGGTAAATAATGTGGAGACGATAGCTTCGGTACCTTACATTGTAATGAATGGGGGAGATGAATATGCTAAGATAGGTATAGGAAGAAGTACTGGTACTAAGTTGATTTCGGCTTCGGGACATATAAATAAACCGGGGGTGTATGAGATTGAAATGGGTGTGCCTGTTGAGGAGTTTATTTATTCGGAAGAATATTGTGGTGGGATATTGAATGGTAAGAAACTAAAAGCTGTAGTGGCTGGAGGATCATCGGTGCCGATATTGCCTGCTGATTTGATATTGAAAACGGAGAAAGGGGAGCCAAGGTTGATGAGTTATGAGTCGTTGAGTGATGGTGGTTTTGCAACGGGTACGATGCTTGGTTCGGGAGGATTTATGGTGTATGATGAGAGTACGAGTATAGTGAAGAATTTGTACACTTTTGCGCGGTTTTATCATCATGAAAGCTGTGGGCAATGTTCGCCATGCAGGGAAGGTACGGGATGGATGGAGAAGATATTGCACCGAATAGTGGAAGGACATGGTAAGGCGGGTGATGTGGATATGCTTTGGGATATACAGAGGAAGATTGAGGGAAATACGATTTGCCCATTGGGGGATGCTGCTGCATGGCCTGTGGCTAGTGCGATAAGGCATTTTAGAAAGGAGTTTGAGGAGTATATAAATCATCCGGAACGGATACGGGATAAGATGCCTGTGGTGTGATGAGTTTAATTGAAAGGAAATTGAATAATAGCACACGGATTAAAACGGTTAAGAATAGAAGAAAAAAACTGGAATAAAATGCCAAAAGTTACAATAGACGGACATAGTATAGTGGTGCCTGATGGTACAACGATTCTGCAGGCTGCAAGGATGATAGTGGATGCTCCTGGGTATATAGGGGAGAATATTGCTCCGCCAACGATGTGTTATCATTCGAAATTGAAAACGAGTGGTGGTTATTGTAGGAGTTGTATTGTGAAGGTTTCGAAGGGTTCGGAGAAGGATCCGAGGCCGATGCCGAAGTTGGTGGCTAGTTGTAGGACCACGGTGATGGATGGTATGGAGGTGATGAATACGACTTCGCCTGAGGTGCTGGAGGCGAGAAGGGGTGTGGTGGAGTTTTTGTTGATTAATCATCCGTTGGATTGTCCGGTGTGTGACCAAGCGGGTGAGTGTCATTTGCAGGATTTGGGTTATGAGAATGGAGGTTCGAAGACGCGTTATGATTTTAAGAGGAGGACTTTTGCGAAGATTGATATTGGTCCGTTTATAAAGCTTCATATGACGCGTTGTATCATGTGTTTTAGATGTGTGAAAGCGGCAGATCAGTTGACAAATAATCGTTATCAGGGTATGTTGTTTAGGGGTGATGCTTCGGAAATAAGTACTTATATAGAGAAAGCGATAGATAATGATTTTTCGGGTAATTTGATAGATGTTTGTCCGGTGGGGGCATTGACAGATAGGACTTTTAGATTTAAGAGTCGTGTGTGGTTTACAAAACCGATGGATGCACACCGTAGTTGTACGAAGTGTTCGGGTAAGGTGGCGCTTTGGGAAAAAGGAAATGAGATATTGCGAGTGACGGCAAGAAAGGATAAGTGGGGAGAACCAGAATCGTGGATATGTAACGAGTGTAGGTTTGAGAAAAAGAATATTAATGATTGGGTGATAGAAGGGCCTCGTCATATTGATCCTCACTCGGTGATTTCGTTGAATCATTATGAGAATGTGGTAGCAACAATGAAGCTAGATGTTGCGAAACAACAAAAACAGTTGGCTGATAAGAAATAACAAATAGTATGACTTTAGGATACTTTATTTACAAATTGATTTTGGTAGTACTGGTGTTTGCAGTAACACTAGTGATTGCTATGTATAGCACGTATGCCGAACGAAAGGTAGCTGGATTTTTGCAAGATAGGTTGGGTCCGAACAGAGCTGGATGGTTCGGAATATTGCAACCGGTGGCTGATGCGGTGAAACTATTTATGAAAGAGGAGATGATACCTAGTGTATCGAACCGTACGTTGTTTATTCTTGCTCCAGGTTTGAGTTTATTGACTGCTTGTATGACAGGTGTGGTGATACCGTGGGGAACATCGTTGAATTTATTTGGTGCAAATTATTCGTTACAAGTAACGGATTTGAATATTGGAATACTTTATTTGTTTGGTGTAGTATCGATAGGAGTTTATGGAATAATGATAGGAGGATGGGCATCGAATAATAAATACTCGTTGTTAGGGGCCATGCGAGCTTCTTCGCAAATGATAAGTTATGAGGTGGCAATGGGCATTTCAATCATTGCATTGATAATGACAACCGGCACTTTGAGTGTGGGACAGATAGCAGCTCAACAACATGGCTGGCACTGGAATATTTTGGTTCAACCTTTGGGATGTTTAATTTTTGTGGTTTGTGCTTTTGCTGAAACCAACCGTGCTCCTTTTGATTTACCTGAGTGTGAACAAGAATTGGTGGGAGGATACCATACTGAGTATAGTTCGATGAAGATGGGTTTTTATCTTTTTGCAGAATACATCAATATGTTTATTTCATCAGCTGTAATTTCTACTTTTTATTTTGGAGGGTATAATATGCCTTTTGTTGGTCGGTTTGTGCATGATGCAAATGCTTTAGCGTTGCTTGGTGTAGTATTTTTATTTGCAAAGATATTTTTCGGAATCTTTTTCTTCATGTGGGTTCGCTGGACCATTCCACGTTTCCGCTACGATCAATTGATGAATTTAGGTTGGAAGGTATTAATTCCATTGTCGATATTAAATTTGGTATTGACCGGAGGATGGATGATGCGCCATGAAATTTTAAGTGTATTTATTAAGTAAAAACAACGATGCAACCATTAACCAATAGATCGAAAGTTGTTGTAAATAAGGAAATGTCTTTGTACGAAAAGATTTATCTGCCTGCCATTATATCAGGTATGATGATTACAATGTCGCACTTTTTTAAAAAGAAACCAACAATACAATATCCTGAACAAACACGTGAGTTCAGTGGTGTGTACAGAGGGCAACATGTGTTGAAACGTGATGATAATGGTGCTGAGAGATGCACGGCTTGTGGATTATGTGCTGTTGCTTGTCCGGCTGAGGCCATCACGATGACTGCGGCAGAGCGTAAACCAGGAGAAGAAAAACTTTACAGAGAAGAAAAATATGCAGCCGTTTATGAAATAAATATGTTGCGTTGTATTTTCTGTGGAGATTGTGAAGATGCCTGTCCGAAGGAAGCAATATTCTTGACCGACCGAAAAGTAAATAGCGAATTGAAACGTAATTCTTTTATTTATGGAAAGAATATTTTGGTAGAAGGAGTCGATAAACGTGTTGATGTTTCGAGAAGACAAACACCAGCTGTATTGGAATTTAAGAAGCACAAAGAATTTGAACACAATAGATAATTAAGTATTATGATTACAACCTATTTATTTTATTTTCTATCATTTCTTGCCATCATGTTTGGTTTGATGGTAGTGCTATCCAAAAATCCAATTCACAGTGTACTTTATCTTGTGTTATGTTTTTTCACAATTGCAGGACACTATGTGTTGTTGAATGCTCAATTCTTAGCAGTAGTTCATGTGATTGTTTATTCAGGAGCCATCATGGTATTATTCCTATTTGTAATCATGCTATTGAATTTGAACAAAGAAACTGAACCACATAAGAGTCTTTGGTTAAAAGCTTCGGCTGCTGTGGCATCAGGGTCTTTGTTGGTGGTAATGGTTGCTTCGTTGAAAGGAGCATCAACTATACAATCAACCAATACATTCAATCCTAGTATTGGATTAATTGAAAATTTAGGAACAACATTATTCAAAGATTTTCTTCTGCCGTTTGAAGTGTCGTCAGTGCTACTTTTAGCAGCAATGGTTGGTGCAGTGATGTTAGGTAAGAAAAGTATAAAATAAAATCAGATGAACAGCGCAATACAAGTAATCCCTTTGGAGTGGTACATATTATTATCCACAGTATTATTCACGATTGGTGTTTTAGGTGTACTTTTTAGACGTAATGCCATTATTATTTTTATGTCAATTGAGTTGATGTTGAATGCAGTGAATTTACTATTAGTGGCGTTTTCGAGTTTTTTATCCGACAGTAAAGGACAGGTTTTTGTGTTTTTTATAATGGCGGTAGCTGCTGCTGAAGTGGCTGTTGGCTTGGCAATATTGATGATGGTGTATAGAAACACAAAATCATCAGATATTAATGTGTTGAATAAATTGAAGTGGTAAAAATGTAGTATTAAGTGCAAAGTATTATGACTGTTTAATCTTAATACTTTGTACTTCATACAAAATACTCTTAATAATAAATTATGATAAAGTTAGTTGGATTAGTGCCTTTGCTTCCATTAATCGGGTTTGTGATTATTGGTTTGTTTGGGAAGTCCTTATCGAAAGGAATAGTTGGTGTTATCGGATGTGGATCGGTATTAGCTGCATTTGCAGTGTCGTTAGGTATTTTCTTTGAATTAACAGGACAAGCAGAAAAATCGGTTACTATTGATTTGTTCAGTTGGATTACAGCAGGCAAGTTATCTATTCCGTTTTCTTTCCTTATCGACCCGTTATCTTCTTTATTTTTACTTATTGTTACTGGAATAGGCTTTTTAATACATGTTTACTCCACTGGATACATGAGCCATGACGAAGGATTTGCTCGTTTCTTTGCGTATTTGAATCTGTTTATTTTCTTCATGTTGTTGCTTGTTCTCGGATCCAATTATTTAATCATGTTTGTAGGTTGGGAAGGCGTTGGATTATGTTCTTATTTATTAATTGGTTTTTGGTTCAAAAATACGGCTTACAACAATGCTGCTAAAAAGGCATTCATCATGAATCGTATTGGTGACTTAGGTTTCTTATTGGGTATCATCTTGATATTTGTAACTTTTGGAAGCATAGGTTACCACGATGTGTTCGAGCAAGCAAAAAACATGGCGACAGGAAGTCCTGTATTAACTTCAATCGCATTATTGTTATTTGTTGGTGCGATGGGTAAAAGTGCTCAAATTCCTTTGTTCACTTGGTTGCCTGATGCGATGGCGGGTCCTACTCCAGTATCTGCATTGATACATGCTGCAACCATGGTAACAGCGGGTATCTACATGGTAGCTCGTTCGAATATTTTATACACCTTATCGCCTGTGGCAATGGAAACTGTTGCTATTGTTGGTGTTTGTACAGCCTTGTTTGCTGCTACCATTGGTTTGGCACAAAATGATATTAAGAAAGTGTTAGCCTACTCAACGGTATCACAGTTAGGTTTTATGTTCCTTGCGCTTGGTGTTGGTGCTTATACAGGAGCAGTATTTCATGTAATGACACACGCATTCTTTAAGGCGTTATTATTCCTTGGAGCTGGTAGTGTGATACATGCAATGAGTGGAGAGCAAGACATACGCAGAATGGGTGGATTGAAAAAACATTTACCAATTACCCATATTACTTTCTTATTAGGAACACTTGCCATTGTTGGTTGTCCTCCTTTCTCAGGGTTTTTCTCGAAAGATGAAATACTTGCAAATGCTTTTGAAAACAACAAACTACTTTGGTTCTTGGGTGTATTGGGAGCTGCAATGACAACTTTCTATATGTTCCGTTTATATTTCCTTACATTTAAAGGAGACTTTAGAGGAACCAAAGAGCAACATCATCACTTGCATGAATCACCAAAATCAATGACAATGCCGTTGGTAATACTTGCAGTATTAGCAGTGATTGGTGGACTTGTTGGTATTCCAGAAGCATTGGGTGGAAAGCATATGTTAGAAGGATTCTTAAAACCTGTATTCGAAGATTCTTCGTTCAGGATGGTACATAGTATGTCGCACGAAAATGAGTATATGTTGATGGGTATAGCGGTGCTTGTCATGTTAGGTTCGTTGTATTATGCATATCAAGTTTATGTGAAAAACAAAACATTACCTGCTGAAGAAAGCGAGGACTTAAAACCATTACATTTATTAGTGTATAAAAAATATTGGGTAGATGAATTTTATGAAAATCTAATTACTAAGCCACTTAACTTCTTCTCGGACGTGTTGCATAAACTATTCGACAATCAGATAGTAGATGGTTTTGTGAATGGAATAGGTAGATTCATCACTTGGTTGAGTGGCATCCTAAGATATGCTCAAACGGGTAACATGGGCTTTTACGTGTTTGCTATGGTGATAGGCATTGTACTTATTTTATTTACAAGGATATTTTAATTAGAAAGGGGTAAGAAGCCAGTCTCGTAGAGAGTAGACGGGCAAGAATTTAGATATAGAGTTTAGAATATAAAGTATATGATTACATTGTTATTAATATTTTTCCCTTTACTGGCAGCCTTGATGTTGCTATTCGTAAAAGGAGAACAAGTGAAAAAGATTGCATTGGGGGCCACCATTGTTGAATTTGCAATTACCGTAATGGCGCTTCTTCAATATCAGCAAGGCAATACTACGCAATTTGAAGTAAGCTACAGTTGGATCAAATCACTTGGAATTAATTTCCATGTAGGTATGGATGGCATTTCTTTACTGATGGTATTGCTTACCACTTTCCTTGTTCCTATCATTATTCTTACATCCTTCAATAAAGATTACCGAAATCCTTCACGCTTCTATTCACTTGTGCTTGCCATGCAATTTGCGCTGGTAGGTGTTTTTGTTTCGTTGGATGGTTTCTTGTTTTACATTTTCTGGGAATTAGCGCTTATCCCTATTTATTTTATTTGTTTGTTATGGGGTGGAGAAAACAGAGCCAGAATTACCTTTAAGTTTTTTGTGTACACCTTAACAGGAAGTTTGATGATGCTAGGTGCAATGATTTATTTGTACTTAAAAACTGAGGGTGTTCACAGCTTCGAGATTGCAGCACTTTACAAATCAGGTCAAGGATTAGATTTAATCCATCAAGGCTATGTGTTCTGGGCTATTTTTATGGCATTTGCTATCAAGATGCCAATATTTCCTTTCCATACTTGGCAACCCGATACGTATACTGTGGCTCCAGCGCAAGGAACGATGTTGCTTGCAGGTATTATGCTTAAGATGGGAACCTATGGTGTAATTCGTTGGTTATTACCTATCGTTCCTGTAGGAGTTGCTTCAAACGCAAATATTGCGATTACATTATCTGTGATTGGTATTGTGTACGCTTCGTGTATTGCTATTGTACAGAAAGACTTTAAACGATTGATAGCTTATTCATCAATTGCTCACGTAGGATTGATATCAGCTGGCATACTTGCTTGCAACGTTCAGGGTGTTCAAGGAGGAGTAATTCAAATGTTGAGCCATGGTGTGAATGTAGTTGGGTTGTTTTTCATTGTTGATATTCTTCAAAAGAGATATGGTACTCGCGATATCGCATCTTTGGGTGGTATACGAAACTTGAATCCTCAATTTGCAGTTCTGTTTTTAATTGTATTACTAGGAAGCGTTGCTTTGCCTTTGACAAATGGATTCGTTGGAGAATTTTTATTGTTGAATGGAGTGTTTCAGTATGGTGCTTGGACAGCAGCAATTGCAGGATTGTCAGTAATACTAGGTGCTGTGTACATGCTCAGAAGCTATCAATCCATTATGTTAGGAGAAACTAATTCGGTTACAGTTTCATTTGCTCCATTATCGAGTAGCGAGAAAGCCGTATTGATCATTCTTTGTGCAGCCATTCTTGGCTTTGGAGTGTATCCAAAACCTTTGTTAGACATAGCAGGACCATCGGTTGAGAAGTTGGTGGATGGGGTAAGATTAGCAATGGGAAAATAGAAAAAGATTAATTAAATTATGAAAGCATTAGTATTACTTTCTTCATTAGGTGTAATTTCCTTATTAGCTGAGTTATTCAGTTTTAAAAAATTATTGTATCCAATTGTTTTGTTGGGTTTAATTGCCACTTTTATTTTCAACATTCAAGATTGGAATGTTGCAAATAATACGTTTTACAATATGTTGCAATTCGATAATTATGCCATTGCATTTTCTTCGGTTATCATTTTGGTTGCGTTTCTTTGGTTTTTGATGGCAGAAGGTTTCTTTAAAGAAGAAACCAATATGACCGACCATTATTCATTAGTATTGTTCGCTTTGGTTGGTGCTGTTATTTTAGTATCGTACACCAATATGACCATGTTGTTTTTAGGAATTGAAATTCTTTCGATACCAATGTACATCTTAGTAGGAAGTAGCAAAAACGATTTATCTTCGAACGAAGCATCCTTCAAGTATCTTATCATGGGTGCATTTGCCACAGGGTTCTTGTTGTTTGGTATTGCCTTAATATATGGTGCCACTGGGTCGTTTGATTTAGCAACAATAAAAACGGGTATTTCTGTTCAAGGAGCTACACCAACTATTTTCTATGTGGGCATGTTGATGATGTTGGTTGGTTTATCGTTCAAGGTATCTGCTGTTCCATTTCATTTCTGGGCACCTGATGTGTATGAGGGCGCACCTACTGTGATTACTGCATTTATGGCAACCATTGTGAAACTTGCAGCCTTTGCAGCTTTCCTTCGTTTGTTTGATGTTACTTTCTTTAGGGTATCGGCTTCGTGGATGAATATTGTATGGGTGCTTGCAGCACTTACCATGTTGGTAGGTAACATTACTGCTGTGTTTCAAACGCGCACCAAACGCATGCTTGCTTATTCTTCGGTAGCACATGCTGGGTATATGTTGATGGCACTATTGGCCATGAACATGTATTCCAATTCGGCTATCTTATTTTACGGTCTTGCTTATTCTATAGGTTCTATCGCTACCTTCACCATTGTGTCGATAGTGGCTGAGGCTAGAGGTGATGATGGTATTCATGCATTCAATGGTTTGGGCAAATCGAATCCATTGTTGGCAGTGGTAATGAGTATTGCATTATTATCGTTGGCAGGTATTCCGCCTACAGCAGGTTTCTTTGCCAAATACGTTATCTTCACTTCATCTTTCTTAGCTGGTAATGTGTTTTTGGTGGGTGCAGCCATTTTGGCTTCATTGATAGGCGTCTATTATTATTTCCGATTAATCATTGCTATGTATTTTAAAGAAGGAAATTCGGAGAAAATAAATGTAGAAATGAATCACAAACTGCTATTGATAGTAGTTGCTATCGCCATCATTGCCTTAGGTATATTCCCTGATTTTGTAATCCGATTGATTTAATAATTTGTTGAATGAAACTAAAAAGAAAGGACGGTACATCACCGTCCTTTCTTTTTTTGTTCTAATTCTATTGTCTTTATACCACAGGCGGAATCATCACGTGTCCGCATTGTTTGCAGGTTCGCAACGATTCGTTGCTATAAAATTCGTTGAAGGTTTTCTGAAATTCAGTAACGATATTGGTTAATGGAAAATACTTTTCGTAGAGTTTGTTGTTGCATTTTTCGCAAAACCAAAGTAGTCCATCGCGTTCATTATCTCTGCGTTTGCGTTCCATCACAAGGCCCACGGTGTTTGGTCCTCGGCTAGGGCTATGAGGCACTTTGGGTGGTAGCAAAAAAATATCACCCTCGTTGATGGGCACTTCTACTGCTTTTCCGTCTTCTTGAATAATAACTTTGATGTTGCCTTCGAGTTGATAGAAAAACTCTTCGCTTTCGTTGTAGTGATAATCTTTGCGAGCATTGGGCCCACCTACTACCATCACTATGAATTCGGTGTTTTCGTAAACTACTTTATTGCTTACAGGTGGTTTTAGGAGGTGACGGTTTTCGTCAATCCATTTTTTGAAGTTGAATGGTCGTTGTATTGACATTGTTTTTTTTTGTTTTAGATGATATAAACGAGAGCCATTTATTAATACATTTGCTCTAAATATTGCGCAAGATACAAAACATTTTTCTGACCGAATCAATGGACGAAACATTAAAATATCAAATAGCATTATCGCTCATTCCCAATATTGGCGATATACTTGCCAAGCGCCTTGTTGCTTATTGCGGCAGTGTAGAAGCGGTGTTTAAAGAAAAGAAACAAGCACTCGAACGCATTCCGGGCATTGGCAGTGTGAATGTAAACAACATCCTAAATCACGATGTATTCGGAGCGGCCGAAGCCGAAGTGAATTTTGTGCGCAAAAACCACATTAATCCTGTTTTTTATTTAGATGCCTCTTATCCGAAACGCTTGCTGCATTGCGATGATAGCCCCATACTACTTTACTTTAAAGGAAACACCAATTTGAATGCTGAAAAGGTAATAAGCATAGTGGGTACACGCGAGGCTACCGAATACGGCAAACGGATATGCGAAAAACTAATAGCCGACTTGGCTCCACACCAAGCAACCATAGTGAGTGGATTGGCCTACGGCATTGATATATGCGCACACAAAGCAGCATTGCAACAAGGCTTGCCAACCATTTGCGTGTTGGCACATGGGCTCGACAAAATATATCCTGCGGTGCACGCCACCACTGCCAACAAGATGCTGGAACAAGGAGGATGGTTAACCGATTTTAAGAGCAAAACAAAACCCGACCGCGAAAACTTTCCGAGCAGAAACAGAATAGTGGCAGGCATTGCCGATGCCACCCTTGTAATCGAATCGAAAGTGAATGGAGGTTCGCTCATTACGGCTGACATAGCGAACACCTACAATAGAGATGTATTCGCTTTTCCGGGAAGGGTGGACGATGCTTGGTCGGAAGGGTGCAATGCATTGATAAAAAATAATAAAGCAGCCATGATACAAAACGCCACCGACCTAGTGAATGCCATGGGTTGGGAACCGAAAAAAGGACAAAAGGCGCCTCAACAAAACAAACTATTTGTGGAACTTAACCCCGAAGAAGAACGAATAGTGAACGAATTGAGAAAAAAAGAAAACATCACCATTGACGAACTTTGTTTGGTATGCAAGCTCCCCATGAGCAAGGTATCGTCCATTTTGCTTACTCTTGAGTTTTCGGGAGTGGTGAAATCAATGCCCGGAAAAACCTATCGGGTTTGTTAGGCTTTAGGGTGAGATTATTCTACCACTAAGGCTAAATTGTTCAATTCGTCAATGAAGCAGTAGGCATTTGAATTCCACATAAATAATTAATCTACCCCCTCCTTTTGTAGTTGTTTGTACTACATCACTTTCCTTGTCAGTTTTACATTCCATTTTTTTGATGTCTTTTACCTTTGTGCCGTTCTTTAACATCATGCAGTACAAAGTTGGAGTCGCTAACAACAGAATGTGGCACAAACTCAAGAGAGTGTGACACAAACTCAAGAGAGTGTGACACAA
>CAIWDF010000233.1 GCA_903911435.1 uncultured Bacteroidota bacterium | reverse complement strand
TTTAATGTTCTTGGTTATACATGCAATAAAACATTGCAAAGATATATATAAAATGTAGTACCATGTATCACATAGTACTAAAAATATTTTTAAATTGTTGAAAATCAACTTGAAAAAATTTCATTATATTGAGCAAAAACTATGTATTTTTGCAAAAAACCAAAAAAGGCCGATGCATTTAGCACAAGATTTTAAAGAACTTTTTACCATTGCCTCGTTAATTAGTTTATTAACGCTTTCTGTACTTGAGATTGTTCTCGGTATAGATAATATCATTTTCATTTCTATTGTCTCAGGCAAATTGCCAAGAGCCAAACAAGGTAAGGCTAGAACCATTGGTTTAATGCTTGCTTTAATCATGAGAGTTTTATTATTGTTTTGTATCACTTGGATAGTAGGTTTAAAGGATGCTTTGTTTTATATTTTAGATTTTGGAGTCACTGGCCGCGACCTTATTCTTTTTGCAGGAGGGGTATTCCTTTTGTACAAAACAACAATGGAGCTTCACAACAAGATACAAGGATATGACGATGAGGAAATGAAAGTAAAGAAAATTAGTTTCAACTCAATTGTTTTTCAGATTGTATTAATTGATATTGTGTTTTCATTTGATTCCATACTCACAGCAGTGGGCCTTGTTACCAATCTTTTAATTATGGTTTTGGCAGTTATTGTAGCCATGATAATCATGATTTTGTTTTCAGGAAAAGTGAGCGACTTTATAAACGAAAATCCTACTATAAAGGTGTTGGCCTTATCATTTTTGTTAATGATTGGGGTGGTATTAATTCTTGAATCTTTTCACGAACATGTGGACAAAAAATTCATTTACATTTCCATTGCTTTTTCTTTGTTTGTTGAGATGATGAATATAAGAATGAGAAAGAAATCAGAGAAAGGAAGGCACGATACAAATAACGACCCAAGGGATGTTATCTAAATCTTGATCTCCTAAATCTTTCGAAGTGCTTTTTAGCCCCATGGATGCTTGCATTAAGATCGAAGCCTAATAGGAGAATAAACGAATTGATATAAATTATCATCATTACTACAATCAATGAACCTATGGAGCCATAGATTTTATTGTACTTCCCAAATTTGTTTACATAATACGAGAACACCACAGTAGCAATTACAATAAGAACGGTTGCGAACATCGACCCTGCAGAAAAGAATGTCCATCCTTTTTTCTTTTTTGGACCGACAAAATAATTGAAAGATACTATAGAATAACACACTCCGAACATCAATACCCATTTTATGGAATGTAGAGTTAAGTAAATGATGTTGTGTGAATATTTTAATGGATGAATGAGGCGTTCTGTTCCAATGTATAGAGCGATTGACGTAGAAATCAAAAGTGCTGAAACAAGTAACATATACAATGAAATAAGCCGTTGCGCCCAAAAATTACGTTGTTCTATTTCATGATAAGTTGAATTGAACGCATTTACCATTGCATTGAATCCATTAGTAGAAAAGTAAAGCGCTGATAAAAACCCAACAGACATTAATCCTCCTCTCCTTTTTTCTATTATATCAAGAATCGTTTCTTTTGTAGCAGCAAATGCCGATTTGGGCATTACATCTTGCATCAATACAAATAGATTTTCTTTAAAATGAGTAATTGGAATATATGGGATGAGTGTGAACAAAAAGATGATAGTAGGGAACAAGGCTAGAAAGAAGCTAAATGACAAGGATGACGCACGGGTATTGAGTGTGCCATTCTGTATTCCTTTGATGAAAAATTTAGAAACTATATAAAAGGATAGTTTCTCGAAACCTGGTAAAACTATACGCTTACTTAATTTGATTAATCCAAAGGCTGGTCGGAATTTGATTAATCGCCTAATATTTTTTCGTTGCATTAATCAATTGCTTTAAGACTCAAATCAAGGCTTTTGACATTGTGTGTTAATGCGCCCACTGAAATGAAATCTACTCCACATTTGGCATAACTTGCTATAGTTTTTTCTGTAATTCCTCCAGATGCTTCGGTTTCGAAACGGTGTTTGATTAATTTTAAAGCTTTCTTCAGGGTAGGGATATCAAAATTGTCCAACATAATTCGTTGTACTCTTCCAACCTTGATTATAGCTTCTACCTCTTCCAAATTACGTGCTTCAATTTCAATCTTAAGTTTCTTCCCTTTCCCTTTAATATAATTCCTAGCAGCTATTATCGACTTCCTTATTCCGCCTGCATAGTCAATGTGATTGTCTTTTATCAAAATCATATCATACAATCCTATTCTGTGGTTTGCTCCACCACCTATTAACACAGCCCACTTTTCGAGTGCTCTAAAGTTCGGAGTGGTCTTGCGAGTATCAATCACTTTCGTATCGGTGCCTTCGCAAAGCATAACAAGTTCATTAGTTTTAGTAGCAATTCCACTCATGCGTTGCATGCAGTTAAGAACTAGTCGTTCTGCAAGTAAAATGGAACGGGCATTGCCTTCAACAGTCAACACAACATCGCCAGCTTTTATTTTGCCACCATCATTAATAAAAATGTTTACAAGCAGAGAATCGTCAATATACATGAAAATTGACCAAGCTAATTCTACACCAGCTACTATTCCATCTTCTTTTACTAAGAGTTGTGCTTTTCCAAAGGCTTGTTTTGGAATACATGCAAGTGAGGTGTGGTCACCATCTCCTTCATCTTCGGCAAGCGCTGTACGAATGAATCTTTCAATTTTGAAATTATAAAGTTTTTCTGCGTCTATTTCTCTATACATTCTCTATTTTAAATTGTTGTACAAGTGTTTTATCACCAGTAGTTTTTACTAAAAAGAAGGTTCTGAATTTACCATTTGCTGTTTCTAATAATCCTATTACATATTGAGATCCATTCTTAACTTCGCTCTTATGGGCTACTGTAAATGCTTTAACAGGATGTTTGTCGAAAAAATCTTTTAATATCATTTCAGCTTGCTGTTTGCTATATACCTGTTCTTTATCTATCATTTTCAATTCTATGTTTTCAATAAAGTAATTGGAAATGTTTTTTGGATTTCCCGAACGAATGACCGAAGCAATGTCATCTATTACATCCAAAGTAAATCCCATAGATGTGAAGCCTATCGCAAAGAGCAGTATGATTGATTTCATTTTCATTTTTGTTTATTCTTACGTTTTATTGGCAATAACTGAGCCACAGTGTGTTCGCGTTTTGATTAATTCAATAACCTTATAAATAATAATTGCTATAAAATGTGTTTTCGAAACAAAAATATAGTTTTTTTGTATCGAAATAATAAATAATAATTGAAAATATCACTAATTCTCAATGGTAAAACCGAAGACGATTACATCCTAAAGGGGTTTTCTGTTTACGAAAAACGTTTGAAACACTATCTGGCATTCGAAATCATTGTCATTCCCGCACTCAAAAATACGAAAGCACTTAGTATAGAGCAACAAAAGAAAAAAGAAGGAGAACTTATTTTCAAGGAAATACAATCTTCTGATAAGTTAATATTGCTTGATGAGAATGGAAAAGAATTTAAGTCGACTGAGTTTGCTGATTTTGTTCAAAAAGAAATGAATTCGGGTATCAAGAACTTGGTTTTTGTCGTGGGTGGCCCATATGGGTTTTCTGACGAAGTGTATAAGCGAGCCAATGGGAAAATATCACTTTCAAAAATGACCTTCTCGCATCAGATGGTTCGATTGTTCTTTGTTGAACAAATCTATCGCGCTATGACCATACTAAAGAACGAACCTTATCATCACTTATGATTTAAACGATTCCTCAATCAATTGTTTTAATACTTCTGTATTTACATCCGACAATTTATTAATATACAAGCAGCTTCCTCCCAATTTATGTTTACCCAATTGTTTCAATAAAGAAGACTTTTTATGTATTTCTCCGCCAATATAAAGTGTGATATTAGCTTTACGTGGTGAAAATCCAATATGAAACCAATCCAATTCTCTACCACTTTCGTATTTTAAATGAACATCACAAAAGCCGACAATGTTAGCACCCCACATCTTTGGTTTTTCGTGAGTCGTTTCCTCCATCATCTTCATAATGGCAAAGCAATCCTTTCGTTTTTGTTCATCCTCGATGGCACTCATGAAATCCTTCACAGCCACTTTTGTTGGTTTTGTTTTAAGTTCAGCCATACTTGTTTCAACTAATTAATACCTCATTCCAAGGTTGTAAAACACAAAACTCCAGATGTCGCTGTATTCATCTATTTGTTTTGACGTTGGCTTTCCTGAACCATGTCCTGCATTTGTATCGATGCGTACAAGCACGGGGTTAGTACCTTTTTGTTTTTCTTGCAATGTAGCTATGAATTTAAACGAATGTGCTGGTACCACACGGTCATCGTGGTCGCCTGTGGTAACCAATGTTGCAGGGTATTCCACTTCTTTAACATTATGTAGTGGGGAGTATTTTATCAAACAATTGAAATAGTTTGCACTGTCACTTGTGCCGTAATCACTAGCCCATGCCCAACCAATGGTGAACTTATGATAGCGCAACATATCCAACACACCCACAGTTGGTATTGCCACTTTGGCTAAATCAGGTCGTTGGGTCATCACCGCACCTATCAACAAACCACCATTCGAACGACCATGAATAGCAAGCTTTTCGTGCGAGGTGTATTTTTCTTTCACTAAATAATCAGCTGCGGCTATAAAGTCATCAAACACATTTTGTTTATTGCACTTCGTTCCTGCCTTGTGCCATTCCTCTCCATAGTCGCCACCACCGCGCAATCCTGGTATGGCATACACTCCGCCATTTTCTAAGAACACAGCTCTGTCAATTCTAAACTCTGGGGAGTAATAAGAATTGAAACCTCCATATCCAAACAAAAAGCAAGGGTTGTTGCCATCAAGCACCAATCCTTTTTTGCAAGTGATAAACATGGGCACCTTTTGTCCATCCTTGCTGGTGTAAAACACTTGTTTGGTTTCGTAATCATCCGATTTGAAATCAATCTCGGGTTTAAACCAAACCTTCATGGTATTGGTTACCATATTGTACTTGTAAATCACATCAGGCGAAGTAAATGTTTTGTAAGTAAAGAAAGCAAGACTATCATCCTTGCCACCATCAAAAGCATCTATTTTGCAAATGTCTGGCAATTGTATTTCGTTTTCTTTCTTTCCTGTTTTGTCGAAAACATATAATCGGCTTGTAACATCTTTCAAATATTTAGCCACCAGTTTCCCATTGCAATTGGTAACGCTTTCAAGCAAGTCTGATGTTTCTGGAATTATCTTTTCCCAATTAGTATAATCTGGTTTTTTAGTAATGTCAATTTTTAGCAATTGATACTTCGGTGCTCCTTTGTCAGTAACAACATACAGGTTGTTACCATCATTATCCACCACACCGTAATTGTTATCAAAATTATCTACCAAGGTTACAAATTTAGAACCCGCTTTGGTTAAATCTTTAACAGCAAGTGAAGTTCCAGAGGTAGATTCCGAACCATACACCACTAATAATTTTTCATCATCAGTTGTTGCACCTGCATAGTTTCGCAAGGCATGTGCTTTGTCTTCAAATACAAGTTCATCCTTGGCTTGTTCAGTACCAATTTTATGATACCAAAGTTTGTGATACTCATTCTTACCCGACAATTCACTCGTTTCTTTTTTAGGTGCATCGTAAGCCGAATAGTAGAATCCATCGCCTTTCCATGCAATGTCCGAGAATTTTACCCATTTAATTTCATCTGCCAATTTTTTGCCTGTTTCTATTTCAAGCGTATATATTTCACTCCAGTCACTGCCTGCGCGGTTGATGCTATAGGCAAGGTATTTTGCGTCTTTGCTGATGCCTAACACTCCGAGCGAAGCAGTGCCATCCGCTGCCAAGGTGTTTGGGTCAAGTAGCAATCGAGGTGTGCCATTCAAACCATCTTGTACATACAATACCGATTGGTTTTGTACCCCTGTATTTTTATAATAAAAGTAATACTTGCCTTTTTTGAAAGGCGCTGTACATTTAGCAAAGTTCCATATTTTGGTCAACCTATCTTTTATCTTCTCTCTAAACGGAATGGTGCCTAAGTAATCATACGTTACTTTGTTTTGTGCTTTCACCCATTCGCCTGTTTCGGCCGATTTGTCATCCTCCAACCAACGATAAGGGTCGGCTACTTTAGTGCCGAAATAGGTATCTACAGTGTCGCATTTACGCGTTTTTACATAGGTCAATGGTTTAGCGGTTGGTTTTTTTTCTCCTCCATTGCATGCTGCCAATGCTGCAAGTAAAATCATAGGTATTGCTTTATTATTCATTTTTCTCTTGTTTATCGATGAACCAAAAGTAATTAATTAATTGGAACCCAAGGGTACTTGGTAGTGAGAAATTAATTAGCTTACCTACTGCTTGCTTATATGCTTACCCATGCATGATGAAATCGACAATAGCCTTCACTAGGTCATCGGCTATTGGCAAATCCGCATTATCATACGAAGCTTTATTGGCTTTTTTATCACCAATAATTATTTTCAATACATGGTTCATATTGTCGATGACAGCCAATTTCGAACTAGGATTTCCCTTTGCTAAAAAATGAGCATCTTCCATTGACACCTGCAAATCACTTGTGCCTTGAAGGATGAGGATAGGAATGTTTAATTTCTTGATTTCTACTTGTGGGTTGTATTTAAACCATGAAATCATATAAGGTTGTACACTTGGCCTAAACAACGAATAAAAAAACTTAGGCACATGACCTGTGGTATCACCTTTCTTGAGGGTGTCGATAATTGGGAAGATGACATCTTTCACATCTTGTGGAGCTTCTTTAAATTGTTCTTTTAATATCTGATCAGCAGGGCGACCAGCACCAGCTATCGAGATAAAAGCCGAAACCTTAATATTGTTTTCAGCGGCTATCATTCCCAGCAAAGAGCCTTCGCTGTGACCAGCAATAATGATGCGATTGAAACGTTTGTCCTTCGAAATTAAATTTACCCAACCTTTTACATCTTCCATTAAATCTTCGAAACGGTAGTCGCTTTCCTTCGTGATGGCATCTTGACTACGACCTATTCCTCTCTTGTCGTATCGCACCGATGCGAACCCATTCATAGCAAGTGCTTGAGCCAAATATTTCAATGAATTATTTTCCATGGCAGCATTATTCCCATTTCTATCGGTAGGTCCCGAACCAGCAATGATAAGCACCACTGGAATACTTTCCGTGCTTTCGGGAACCAATAGCGTTCCATCAATGTCGCCTGTTAAGGTTTTAAGTACGATGTTTTCTTCCTGTCCAAAAACAAAAGAAGAACTAAATGTAAATAGAAATAATGTGGCAAACCAAATCGGAAGATGTTTCATAATAATTAAGTAATGGGTATTTTGATTTCGCAAAGATAGTTTTTTAGGCTAAGGTAAACTTGCTGGAGCAAGTTTTCAACTCGTGACAATTTTACCCGTATTGGTGTTTTCACCAACAAGTAATTGGTGTTTCTATGTTTTTAAGTACTAGTTATGGTGCTGAGGACACCACCAACAAAAGGCACGAGTGAGTACACTCACGACAGCGGGGGTACATATATATATGTATAATTAAAACTTACCCCAACCGTCACTCCATCACCCCTCTATTAAGGAGAGGGGCCGGGGGAGAGGTCTCTTTTCTTCCCTCACTCTGTACCAATTTCTTCTTACACTGAACCAATTTCCTCTTACT
>CAIWDF010000232.1 GCA_903911435.1 uncultured Bacteroidota bacterium | reverse complement strand
TTACAATTATTTGAAGCAACAGGTCAAATTAGTATCGTTTATCAACCTGTTACCCCAGCTTCTTCTTTTACAGGAGAGGTTGGAATAACTGGCGCATCCGTTGCTGATTTTAACAACAGAACAACAGGTTCAGACTGGTCAGCAACAACTGCAGGTGGTTCTAACTCGGCTACAATGTCATTTAGTAATGCAGTTTTCCCTGCAAATGGTTTAACATTTACATGGGCACCACCAACCCCAACTTTTACATATGCTTGGAGTCCTTCTACATTCTTATCAGCTACAACTGGTAGTTCAGTAAATGCAACTGGTGTTACTTCAACAACAACATACAGTGTTGTTGCATCAATCGGAACATGTAATTCTTCACCTTCATCTGTTACTGTAACTTCAGGTGCAGCCTTATCTTGTGGAGCATTATCAGTGGGAGGTGCTTCAGCATGTGCTGGAGTACAAACAGTAACTGCTAGTCCTATTGGAGGCGGTGGTCCGTTTACCTATAGTTGGACAGAAGATGGAAATGCCTTTGGAGGAAATACCATAAGTATTTTTCCAAGTGCAGGTACTCATACCTATATAGCAAGTATTTTGGATAATTGTGGTGCAAACTGCACTTCTAATAGTGTCTCTGTAACTACAATAGGTGCCCCGTCAGCAAGTATTACATCACCTAATGGTGCAACTTATTGCTCAGGTTCAGGTGGTCTTGTTGCGGTAACAAATGGTATTGCGCCAACTTATCAATGGACATTAGGAGGTTCTAATATTAGCGGTGCAACAAATTTCACTTACACACCGACAGGTTCAGGCTCTTATAATGTTATTGTAACTGCAACTGGATGTAGTGCAACTTCAGCAGCTCAAAACATTAGTAGTTTAGCTACTGGTCCGGCCATTACTAGTGTTACAGCAACACCATCTACAGTTTGTACTGGTGGAAATAGTGTGCTGGCAATTGCAACAAGTATTCCTGCTCCTGTAGCATCTTATACTTTTTCTCAATCAACAACTACCTATACACCGCTTGTTGGAGCCACAGTTGTGAGTCAATCACCAACTTTTGACGATGATTCAAACTACGGTCCTTTTAATCTGGGCTTTACTTTTAACTATAATGGTAATCCTTTTACAACAATCGGCTTGGAAGATAATTGCAGTGCTGCATTAGGTGCTACAGCTACAAGTTCTTACGGTGCAATCCTTTCTACCCAGCCTAATGCTATTGCAGTATTAAATGCGGATATGTTAGGAAACTCCACAACTCACCAATTAAGATATTTAACAACAGGTACTGCAGGTAATCATGTATTTACAGCAGAATGGTTCAATTGGGGAAAATACAGTTCAGGAGCAGATGAAATTAATATTCAATTACAATTATTTGAAGCAACAGGTCAAATTAGTATCGTTTATCAACCTGTTACCCCAGCTTCTTCTTTTACAGGAGAGGTTGGAATAACTGGCGCATCCGTTGCTGATTTTAACAACAGAACAACAGGTTCAGACTGGTCA
>CAIWDF010000231.1 GCA_903911435.1 uncultured Bacteroidota bacterium | reverse complement strand
ATGGCACTTTCTGGACAATGGGTTATAACTATTACGGAGAATTGGGTGATGCTACTAACATTAGTCAGTTTACCGCTATACAGGTAAGAGATTGTTGTTCTGCGTTTCCAATTGTAGTCGTGCCGGTTTCGTGCGTAACCGTGGATACCACGGTAGTAAATGCTACTTCCCATAAAAACTTTTCGATTGCTAACAGTGGCTGTGCAGATATTTACATTTCAAATGTCGTTAGTTCGAACTCCGCTTTTACTGTTAGTCACACAGTAGATACAATTGCACCTTTCATGTCAAAACAATTTACTGTTGCTTTTACACCCACTACTGTTGGTACTAATTCGGCTACACTCACTGTTTACAGCAACACTAACGATACTACAATTTGCTTAACTGGCATAAGCGCATTGGCTCCATCCATCACCGCTACTCAACAAACCTTTAACCAAACTTCGGTTTGTGGCGACTCTGCTTTACAGCAATTGTTCATTCAGAATGGAGGGCCAGGTTCACTAACCTACAGTATTTCTCCTTGCACAGTAACAGGCCCTCTTTCAGGCGTACTTGCAAGTCTAAACCAAAATTATTCTGCTGTGAATGTCGTGATACCAAATCGATTTAATTTTACAGATGGGGACTTTTCTAACAATATTAATGATGGCGGAAATGATATGTACGATGGAGGAAACTATCTGGGTACTAATCTCGGAACTAATCTGAATTATTCCAATAATGCGATTGTTTCGGATGCTGCATTTGGTGCAGGAGGGCAATACTTTACAGTAAAATATCCAGGGCTATTTGTCATGGCTGCCGATATTAATAACGTAGGTGATTTTAATATCAGTGGAAACAATGGGGCCGATGGGGGAGGTAATATGGATGCCACGACACTCACAGCTACCCGTTGTGGAATTACTTACAAAGGTTTTGTGAAGAGAGTTTACAATGCGGGAGACCCATCCATCAATCACCTTATCATAGTTCAGGATAACTCTTCACTCAATCATACTTACGACACCAATACGGATAATGATTTAGATGACCTAGCTGGATTAAATGCCAACACAAGAATTTATTACTTGCTTTACGCCTCAGCCAATGGCGGATATATTAATGATGCAAACACCCTGAATATTATGAATGCATTTTTAAATGCCATCAATGGAACTCCGGCTTGGCTTTCCACAGGCCCGCCAAGTAGCGGTATTGTAAGCCCTTCGGATTCAATAAATATCCCGATACATTTTAATTCGACAGGAATGTTACCAGGTACATACAGTTCTACAGTGTATTTGAATTCTAACGACCCTACTTATCCCGCCATTCCTATTAATTGCAACTTAACTGTAACAGGTAATCCGCATTTAGAAGTTACTTTGCTCACCACATCCACTTCTTGCATGAACCTTGATTCAATTATGACCAACACTGCAAGTATAGATTCACTAGTGGTTTCAAACAGCGGATGCGATACACTTTTTATTGATAGCGTTCAAACTTCTTCCTCTGTTTTTACCGTTCTGTCATCACCAAGTTATTTGGCACCTGGAGGAAGCGGAAATATAGTCGTTTCCTTTTTACCTCTCGCTGCGGGTGCATTTAATACTAATCTGAACATTAATACAAATGCAGCTGACACAGTTATTTGTCTTGTTGGAAAAGCATATCAGGGACCTGCTATTTCATTAAACCCATCATCCTTTAATGTCACACTAGGATGTGGAGACACCTTAATTAGCAGTCTGCTAATTATTAATTCTGGGGGGCTGCCGTTAAATTGGAATGGAGGAATATCGACAAATTCACCAACGGGATATTGTGCTCCTTTACACACTTATGGATGTACTTCTGGTGATTTTATAAATCGCTTTTCATTTAATACACTTAGTAAAATAAATTCTGGTTGTAACGGTCAATCTAACAATTTCATTTATGATCAAAGTATAACCACAACTGTGCAACCTGGTGGTACGTACGCTATGACAATGCAATCAGGTTCTTCATGGGGTCAGGGATTTGGGGTTTGGATAGATTATAATCAAAACGGAAGCTATGCGGATGCAGGAGAATTTGTATATGCATCGCCAAATTCGTCTACGGGATTGTATTCAACTACGATTACAATCCCTTCAAATGTACACATAGGAAAAACTCGAATTCGAGTAAGATGTTCCTATGGCAGCACTGTTGGATCAGGAGATTATTGCAGTAATTTTACTTATGGAGAAACAGAAGAATATGATATTAAAATTGGCTCAAGTGCTTTTAGCACAAATCCATCATCTGGAACCATAAATTCAGGAGGATCTCAAACCGTAAATGTAAAGTTGGATAGCAGAGGCTTAACTGCAGGGGTTTATACAAATCAAATTGTAATAAATTCGAATGACCCATCAAATCCCACAGTTACTGTTCCGTTGACACTAAATGTTGTTGGGGCCGCCCACATGCAATTCACGCTGTATAATACATCTCTTCCTTGTTTAAATCTTGATTCAATAATGAGTTACACTTTTAGCAAAGATTCCTTGTTAATCACCAATACTGGTTGCGACACCTTACATATTAACAGTACAAATATAACACCAACTCAATTTACAGTTTTTTCTTCTCCTTCATATATTATTCCTGGTGCCTCAGGCCGAGTAGTTGTGAAGTTTTCGCCAACGGTGGCAGGAACATTTAACGGTGCACTCACCTTTCATACCAATGTTTTGGACACTACAATTTGTTTAATTGGAAAAGCGTATTCAGCACCAACAATAACTTCATCACCCACCTCTTTTAACATATCATTAGCATGTAATGATACGCTATCCTTGCCTTTACAGATAACAAATACGGGAGGAAGTACATTAAATTACGCAGCCACTACTCCCTCCTCACTTCCTAGAACTGCTTCTTGCTCTCCTCTTACAACTGGCACTTGCTGCAACATGGGAATTTATAATGTTACATTTGGAGCTATCAATAATACAACAGGAAATGCGATCGATGGTTATCAGAACTATACGTCAACTCAGAGCACTATTGTTAATATTGGACAAACATACACCTTAAGTGTTCAAACAGGTAATCAATATAATGAATATGTAAGTGCATGGATTGATTACAACGATGATGGTATTTTTCAAGCAGGGGAAGTGGTAATGAATGGAAATCTTAATTCTCTACCCAATAGATTACATACTGTCACGGTTACCATTCCTTCTTCCGCAGTTAAAAACAAAGCAGTGCGTTTACGTGTCGGTTCTGAATATTCGAGCTACTCGGCACCTCAACCTTGTAACAACGTTCAATACGGACAATTTGAGGATTACACTATCAGTATAGCCCCTTCAGTCTATCTTTCCTCTTATGCAGGCTCAATAGGAGCTGGAAATTCAAACAGTATTTCAGCTCACTTTTCATCCACAGGTTTAACTGCTGGTGTCTATACAGGTAATATTACCTTTACCTCTAACGACCCTGTGAACAATCCTTACCAAGTACCCTATTCAATAAATGTTTCTGGGCATGGAACAATTGCATTGTCAAAATACTGTATGAATTCAGATTCAATCATGCAGAACACTACTAGGAAAGATTCGCTTTATATAAAGAATACAGGATGTGACACATTACATATCTCTAATATAACCCATGTATTGAGTGCTTATTCAATAAACCAAACCACTTTTAACATCGCTCCAGGCGATTCAGCGAAATTACGAGTGACATTTACTCCAACCACAGTTGGAACATTTATCGACACATTGACAATTGTTAATAACGATGTAACAAAACGCGTTTGCCTGAGAGATAAAGCTTATGCGATGCCAGTTATATCAACTAATCCTACATCAATTAATGTAACACTTTCGTGTGGAGATTCCACAAGCACTTCTTTTACCATAAACAACACTGGGCTTGGTTTACTCAATTGGACAAATTCAACTAGCAATTCACCTTCAGGTTACTGTGTTCCTTCATATGGATCCGCTTGCAGCTCTGCCGATTTTATCAATCGATTTACATTTAATACCCTGAATAAAATTAATTCAGGATGTAATGGTCAAGCTAATAATTATATATACGACCAAAGTGTTACCACTACTGTACTAGCGGGAAGTTCCTATTTAATGACTATGCAATCAGGTTCATCATACGGTCAAGGATTTGGAGTTTGGATAGATTACAATCATAACGGCAGTTACGCGGATGCTGGTGAATTTGTTTACGCTTCGCCAAGTGCTAGTACTGCGTTGTTTAGCACCAACGTTGCCATCCCTACCAATGCGATGTTGGGTAAAACAAGGGTGAGAGTTAGATGTGCATATGCCACTACTCTTAGTGCAAGTAATTATTGTTCTTCTTTTTCGTATGGAGAAACGGAAGAGTATGATATTACAATTAATCCAAAAGGTTTTAGCATGACCCCAACAAATGGAATTCTGAATGCCAACAGCACCCAATCTGTGCAGGTTAATCTGAACAGCTTAGGATTGAATAATGGAGTTTATAATTTCCCAATTTCAATTTCTTCAAACGACCCACTTAATCCATTTATCACAGTCCCAGTAACAATGAACGTTGTGGGAATGGGGCACATTGCAGTTACGAAAAACTGTTTGAACCTTGATTCAATAATGGAATACATAAGTCATAAGGACTCCTTGTTTATTAAAAATACAGGATGTGATACTTTGCATATTACCAATATCACCAACCAGTTAAGTGTTTATTCGGTGAATCAAACTTCGTTCAATATTCTTCCAGGTGATTCCGTAAAATTGATAGCAACATTTGTACCTACAGCTGTTGGCACATTTACCGATTCGTTAACAATTCTTAATAATGATACACCTCTAAAAATTTGTCTTTCAGGAAAAGCTTGGGCAATGCCAATCATTTCTACAACTCCAGACACGATTAATATAACCCTTTCGTGTGGCGATTCTCTGTCTTACCCAATTGTTATTAACAATTCAGGAGGTAGTAATCTCAATTGGAATGCAAGTGCAGGTACGGGCTCTGGTTCCCCACCTTCTGGTTATTGCGTTCCAACAATGTATCCATCTAATGCATATTCTTATATTAATAGTATAACCACTTCAGGAGGATTTGTAAATATCACAACCCCATTAGATGCTGGGTTTACAAGCAATGCAGGAGCGGGTGTAAATTATTACCCTTCTGCAATAGTTTCTCAAGCACCTGGAGCCTCCTTCACACTCTCTTTGCTGTCTCAGGGAAGCGGAGGATATTCATACATCTCTGTTTGGGTGGATTGGAATAGGAATGGAGTATTTGACGCTACAGAGCGAATGGTGAATAGTGTTTATACTTCGAATGTACTAACAAATTTCACTATCAATGTTCCAATATCGGCATCACTTGGAGTAACCAGAATGCGAATTATCGATTGGAGTAATGGTTCCGCTCCTGCACCTTGTGGCGGACTGAGTGGATATTATGGTGAAGAAGAAGATTATTTAGTAAGTGTTGGTTCTCCAGGTTTGTCGTTAGGAAGTAACTCTGGAAGCATAAACCCTTCATCAAATCAAACAATTCAACTAAATTTTAATAGTTTGGGTCTTAATAATGGAGTTTACTATTATCCAATTACTATAACTTCAAACGACCCACTTCATCCGAGCTTAACAGTTCCTGCTACAATGAATGTAATCGGTGTGGGACATATCGCAGTTTCGCAAAATTGCCTAAATCTTGATTCCATAATGCAATACACTTCTCATCGTGATTCTATTTATATTAAGAATACAGGATGTGACATTTTAAACGTAATCAATATTACGACACAAACAGCACTCTACACAGTAAGTAATACAATGTATGCAATCAACCCAGGCGATTCAGCAAAACTATATGTATCGTTCAATCCAATAGCAGTTGGTACATTTAGAGACACCATCACAATTTTTAATAGCGATGTTACCAAAAAAGTTTGTTTAACAGGAAAAGGGTTTGCAAGACCTATTATCACCTTTAGTCCTTTATCATTTAATGTTAACTTGAATTGTACCGATTCGATAGTAGACACTTTGCAAGTTCATAACAATGGAGGTTCGAATCTTTTTGCTCAACTTTCAGGTACAGGAAGTGCTAAAATAAAAGTAGCACTTATAGGAGCAGACAATACAGGTGAGATCAATGATGTACAAAGTAAACTTATGGCAACAGGCAGATTCACATCTGTGGATATATTCGTTGGACAAAGCGTAACACCAACTTTAGCACAGCTTCTTCAATATGATGCAGTCTTAGCATGGGGTGATTATAATTTTGCTAACCCAACTTTACTTGGAAACAATTTGGCTGATTATGTTGATGCAGGAGGAGGATTGGTAACTGGGGTGTTTGCTGTTGGCGGTGCAAACGGTATTGCAGGAAGATACAACACAGGACATTATTGGTGCATAAGTAACACATCTGGATATTTGAGTTCTGGACAACAATCATTAGGCACAGTATATCAAACAGGACACCCGATTATGCATAACGTGAACAGCTTTAATGGAGGCACTTCTTCGTTTCGAGCCAACACTTTTAATGTTGATGCAGGTGCAACAAGAATCGCAGATTGGACTGATGGAAGACCTTTGGTGGCAACTAAAACATTTGGATCATCTAGAGTTGTTGATTTAGGAATGTTCCCTCCATCTAATAGTGTTTATGGTAGCTATTGGGTGAATACAACTGATGGAGCTACATTGATGGCTAATGCACTTTTCTATAGTGCCAATACTGGTGTTCCTTGGATGACAATGACACCACATGCAGATACTACTTCTGCGGGAAGTACATCAAATGTTCTCGTTGGATTTAATTCAACAGGACTTACAGTGGGGACCTACAATGCAAACATTTATGTAAGTTCCAACGACCCATTAAGTCCTCTCGATACCATTCCTGTAACTTTGCATGTGAATGGAACTTCCATAATTAATCTATCGGTAAGTTGTTTGAACATGGATTCAATCATGACATATACCAACAGTACTCATTCATTGACAATACAAAACACAGGATGCGATACATTACGAATAACAAATATTACTAACCAGCAAAGTGCATATTCGGTGAACCATACTACATACACTATTCTTCCGGGTGGTTCTGCAAGTTTGCAGGTTACGTTTGCTCCTATTACAGCAGGAGCTTATTTAGACACGCTTACCTTCATCAATAACAATGTTGTTCAGCATGTATGTCTACATGGACTTGCTTATCCTAAGCCCGTGCAATGTCATAGTCCGAATTCATTGAACGTTCATTTTACCATATGCCAAGACTCAGTTCCGAAACAAATAAATGTATGTAATACAAACGGAGGAAGTAATTTGAATTGGAACTTGACCACAACTAGTGGAAATTGTGCTACCTTCGATGGAAACGGAGACTATATTAACCGCGGTACTGTGAACCTTCCTACTGGAAGTGTAATGACAGCTGAAGCATGGATATATCCCGTTGCATACCCCGATGGCACTTACAATGGAGTAGTATGTTGGGGGCCTAGGTATTGTTACGGAAGCACCTTCTTGCTTTCCATTCAAAGTAATGGAAGGCCAAGTATGGCTACTTGGTGTAACGATTTCGTTCCTAATTCTGGCCCTACCGCTTTATTAAATCAATGGAATCATATCGCTTGTGTATTAAATGGAACTTCGGTAACTCTTTATATGAATGGAGTTCCAATTAGTGGAACACTTGCTTCAACACCTAATGTTCAATCATCGAATTTAGCAATCGGCTCCACTGATTATGGAGGAAGATACTTTAACGGGAAAATTGATGAAGTGAAAATTTATAATTACGCGCTTACACCTGCACAAATCTTAAACTCCATGAATAACGAATCAACTGGTAATGAACCAGGATTACGTGGTTATTGGAATTTTAATAATGGAACAGCCCAAGACCTTAGTTCGTTTGGAAATAATGGCACTTTGATTGGCAATACATTTATTTCAGCTCCAAATGCTCCCGTTTATTCAAACACTGTTACTTTCAATACTTCATCTGGCATCACAGTTGCAGGTGGTAGTTCTAATGTAACAGCTATGTTCCACAAAGCAGGACAGAGTCCTGGAACACATAACTTTTCAATCTATGTTAATTCGAATGATCCATTGAATAGTATTGACACTATTCCCGTGACCATGACTATTGATTCAATTGCTCCAAACCCTCCTGTATCTGCTAATGTGAGTGAGTGCTTTGGAAATCCTATCCCTACATTTACTGCGACCGCCAATTCGGGTGATACGATTAAATGGTACAATTCATCAATGGTACTTCAACATATTGGTTCTCTTTTTAACGCTGGTCAAACGGCTGTTGGACTTTATACTTTTTACGTAACAGCAACTGATTCGTTGAATGGATGCGAGAGTAGAAAAGATACTGTAACCTTACACATCAATAGTGCTCCTGTGAGACCAACAGCAAGCGATCAATCTGTTTGCTTCGGAAACAATATACCTTCATTAACTTCTTCAGGCACTATTCAATTGTGGTACACAAATTCTGCATTAACTAACCAAGTCCATGTGGGAAGCCCATATAATACTGGCATGACTGCAGCAGGAATTTATACTTATTACGTTTCTGATAGTACAACAGGATGTCCTAAGAGTCCTGCTGATACAGTGACATTAACTATTCATGCTTTACCATCAAAACCTGTTGCCTCAGATGTTTCGTCTTGTTTTGGTTCTAGCACCCCATCTCTGACTGCAGTAGGAACAGGAAGCGACACAATCAAATGGTATACATCCGCGATGGTATTTATTCAAAATGGCAACCCTTTGGTGACTGGCTTGAGTTCACCTGGAGTATATCATTATTATGTTACTCAAACCGATTCGTTGTTGGGTTGTATTAGTCCAAAAGATACAGCAACATTAACAATCCATTTTACACCTCAACCGGCAGCAAACAATCAAACAGCTTGTTTTGGTGGCTCTGCTGCAGTACTCACGGCTAGTGGTTCAAATTTAAAATGGTATAATACTTCGATGACATTGGTTTATTCAGGCAACCCATACAATACAGGATTGACTGCTGTTGGTATAGATACATTCTATGTAACACAAACTTTGAACGGATGTGAAAGCTCATCAAAAATGGTTATCTTAACCATTAACCCTATTCCATCAACACCAGTTGCTGCTGATCATACCATTTGTTTCGAGCAAACCACACCGTTACTCACAACTACAGGAACCAATGTTCAATGGTATATTAATCCTGGACTTACTACACTTGTTCATAGCGGTAGTACATATAATACTGGCTTAACTTCTGTTGGTAATTATACTTTCTATGTTACTCAATCTGCATTGGGTTGTGCTAGTCATTCAGATACCGTTCATTTGAATATTGAACCACTGCCTGCTCGTCCGCTTACAGCGAATCAGAATGCTTGTTTTGGTTATCCGATACCAAATTTAGTGGCTGCATCCACTGGTTCCGATTCGGTAACATGGTACACTGATGCTAGCTTGACATCATTAATTCATTCTGGCAATCCATTTAACACAGGTGAAACAACCATTGGCACTTACACTTATTACGTTATCCAAAAAGACAGTTTGAGTGGCTGTATCAGTCATAGCGATACAGCACACTTATTCATTAACTCTACACCAACACAACCAACAGCAAACGATGTGAATGCTTGTTTTGGTCAATCAATTCCTTCACTAACCTCAACAGGAACAATCATTCAGTGGTATAGTGATAGTTTACTTAATAATGTGGTTCATATAGGAGGTACTTACAACACTGGTATCACAGCTGTTGGTTCGTACACTTTCTACGTTAAAGATAGCACAGCAGGTTGTTCTTCGAGTAATGCTGATACTGCTGTACTTACTATTTACCCTATTCCGAATGCTCCAACTACATCAGGAAGTGCATCCATTTGTTTTGGACAAGCAAATCCAACTTTCTCAGCTACTGGAACAAATGTGAATTGGTATAGTAATGTTGGATTAACAAATTTGGTGCATAGTGGAAGTACTTTTACTCCATTACAAACAGCTCCTGGAGTTTACGCGTTCTACGTAACTCAAACGGTGAACGGTTGCAGTAGTCCTGCCGCTACAGTGGTATTTACTATTAATTACACTCCTCCAGTTGTTGTGAATAATGTGTCTGTGGCTTTTGGTTCTGCAACTCCTAATTTAATATCTGCAGGTTCCAATATTAATTGGTACGATAATACCATGGCTCTTGTTTCAACAGGTAATACCTTTGCTACAGGAGAAACTGCGATAGGCGCTTATACTTATTATGTGACTCAAACTTTGAATGGTTGTGCAAGCAATCCTGACACAGTTACCTTAACCATTCATCCACTTGCACCAGCGGCTCCAAATCAAGTGGTATGTTTTGGTAATACTATTCCCGATTTGAATGCAACTGGCACTAATATCAATTGGTACAGCAATTCACAGCTTACTACACTTGTTCATTCAGGCAGTAATTATACCACAGGGCAAACTGCAGTTGGTGTTTACACTTATTATGCAACGCAAACTGTAAATGGAATTTCTAGTCCAGCTACTACTGCTTCATTGATCATAAATGCCATTCCGAACGCACCTACTTCAATCAACCAAAGTGCGTGCTTTGGTGGAACAATACCAAGTTTAACAGCAATTGGAACAAACATTCATTGGTACGATACAACATTCATGGTACATGCAGGAAGTCCTTTTGCGACTGGAAATACTTCCGTGGGTGCTTATTATTATAACGTAACTCAAACGGTGAATGGATGCGAAAGTCCATCGAGAGTGGACACTTTGACCATTCATAGTTTACCATTAGCACCTGTTGCTTCCGATGCTTCTTCGTGTTTTGGAGATGCTACACCTAATTTATCAGCTATAGGAACAAACATCAAATGGTATAATTCAGCATCCATTCTAGTTTCGTCAGATAACAATTATAGCACAGGAATTACAGCCCCTGGAGTTTATAATTATTATACAACACAAACAAGTTCCGTGACAGGATGCGAAAGTTCATTCGACACTGTTTCGTTGACAATCAATTTCACACCACTTCCAATTGCAAACAACATTGCTGTCTGCGAAGGAATTTCAGTGCCAGCATTATCTGCCACAGGTTCTTCCATTAAATGGTATGATAATACGATGACGTTAGTTTATAGTGGCAATAACTACAATACGGGATTGACAGCTGCCGGTGTTTACGCGTATTACGTAAGTCAAACTTCATCATCAACAGGATGCGAAAGCGCGAAAGATACCGTTACTTTGACCATTACTGCTTATCCAAATCCTCCAGTTGTTACCAACGTACAGGCTTGTTCGGGACAAACCATTCCGAGCCTAACTGCTGTAGGAGCATCTATTAATTGGTATGCTGATTCGACATTGAGTGCAGTTTTGGCAAATGGTAGTTCGTTCAATACAGGTAACACGTTACCGGGTCATTACACCTATTATGTAACTCAAACTATTAATGGATGCCAAGGTTTAGCTGATTCTGTTTCGCAAATCATTTTCCTTACACCATCGGCTCCACTTGGTTCGGGCAATTCAGCCATCTGCTTTGGACAACCAAATCCAAGTCTTAGTGCAACAGGAAATAATTTAAATTGGTATAGTGATTCTGCCTTGGATACTTTAATAAACACAGGCAGTTCATTCAATCCTAGTCAGACAGCTCCAGGAGTTTATTACTATTATATCACACAATCGAGCAATGGTTGTATAAGCGCAACTACGATTGACACTATGACCATTCATTTCACTTCTGCAGTTGTTGTGAGTGATGTTTCAGTTCAATTTGGAAATCCTACACCTAGTTTAGTTGCTAATGGTTCGAACATACAATGGTACGATACTTCCATGGTTGTGCTATCAAACAATTCAAGTTTTGCAACTGGAGAAACCTCGATTGGCGTGTATACTTATTACGTAAGTCAAACACAAAACAATTGCGAAAGTTATCTTGATACAGTCGCATTAACCATTTATCCAAACAATCCTGTTGCTGCAAGTCATTCCATTTGTTTAGGAGATATCGTTCCTGACTTATCTGCACAAGGAAATAACATTAGATGGTATAGCGATTCATTGCTCACCAACTTGGTGTATTCAGGAAGTCCTTATACAACTAGTTACAACACTGTAGGAAATTATCCTCTATACGTAACTCAAACAGTGAATGGAATTCAAAGTACATCCACCTATGTTACGTTGGCTATAAATGCAATTCCGTTAGCTCCTGTTTCATCGAATGCTAGCGCTTGCTTTAACAGTGCCATTCCTAATTTGACCGCTGCTGGTGCTTCTATCCAATGGTATAACACTACTGCTTTAGTAGCTAGCGGTAACAGTTTTGTAACGAACAACACTGCTGCTGGAACTTAT
>CAIWDF010000230.1 GCA_903911435.1 uncultured Bacteroidota bacterium | reverse complement strand
TGCATTGCCAGCAGCAGGCACTTCGGCTGTGTGGACGTACAAAGCTAGTTTCCTTTATCAAGGAACAGTCGGGGGCCACTGGAGCGCAGTTATCGAAGTAACCGTTACAGGTGCTTAACTCAATGGATACGTTTATCAATTGAATCTTACAAAACAATCCCGCTAAATAGGGCGGGATTGTTTTTTTAAAAGTAAAAAGTGGAGTCTAGAACCCACTATAATAAACGGGGTAATAATCAAAAGCCAATACAATAAATTAAATGTGGCGACTACGCAAAAAACAAAATGAAAAAATTAATTACAAATTTAAAGAGAATAGCATCATTAGTGCTATCAGGTTTAGCTTCTGTATCAAGCTCAAGCAGAACCGCAACAACAAAATTATTTACGAGTGGTATGTTGCTATTGGCAATCACTCTGTCATCATTCAATAGTATAGGGCAGTGCCCTGTTGACCCAAATGTGTATTTAACAAATATCGCATTTGTTGCAGATGCAGATTGTTACTTATCCGGCGGTTTTGATTTGCCGCTAACTATGAATTATAATTCTACAAATCCAAACAATTTTTGCGATATTAATACACCAATAAGGTTTAAAATTAAGTGTTTTAACAATAAGGCGAATGGGACATCAATAGTTTCTGGGCAATGCAGAATCAGAACAACCGACCCCAATGTTCATTTATTAGATAGTACCGCAGGTTTAAACAATGTTGCATATGGAACAGAAGCTTGGTCAATAGATGAATTTGAAATACTGATAGACCCTGCTGTAACAACAAGCTACACGGCAGTTATAAATTTTGTGGTTGTGGAAAATTCAAGCCAATGGACTACACCTTGTATTCAAATTCCTATAATGCCATATACTTTAGCTAGTTTTACAATGGACGATGATAATAATCCGGATAGTCATGGCAATTCAAACAATATAGCAAATCCGGGCGAGGCAGTTGAAACTTTACCTATACTAAATAACACATCTATTTTTGATGCTACATATATGCTTGGTGAGTTTTTTAATTATCAAGATTGGTATGGAATATCAGTTTGGAACAATCAGCCAGGTAGCGCAGGAACTGTTTATGATAATGGTTGGTGGAATTTTTCTTTTGGTAGTCCACAGCCAATACCGGCAGGCTCATTAAATATGTCGCCAGAATACGATTTTGTTTATGATTACAATTATACTTCGACATATAGTTTCGATATGGTTGTGGCAACCTATAGCGGATTTTATATTTTTGGCCCAGGCAATAATCCTGCTTATTTACCTGCTTCGGTTAAGATAGATATGAATCCAGGGTTTCCACCTATTCCTTTAATACCCGCAGTTACAACTACAGCTGCAGGTTCCATAACAGTAACTTCTGCTTCTTCAGGCGGTAACGTTACAAGTATAGGTGAAGACGTTTTATCACAACGAGGTGTTTGTTATTCAACATCAGCAAACCCCACAATTGCGAATTCTGTTGTTAATACAGGTACTGGTATTGGTTCATATGTTTCTAATATTACTGGCTTAACATCTCACACAACTTATCATGTCAGAGCTTTTGCAACAAATGGCTATGGCACAGCTTATGGAAACGATATAACATTTACAACTTTAACAGCAGGTATATCCGAAGAATCAATTGCTAGTTTGGTAAATGTTTATCCAAATCCATTCAACAATGATTTTTTTATTAAAGTGGATACAAAACTTATAAATGAAAAATATAATATAAAAAACATTATTGGGGAATGCGTTGCAAAAGGCGTAATAACAAACGAAACAACTAAAATTTCTTTAGGTAACTTTTCAAAAGGTATATATTTTTTAACCTTTGATGGAATATCAAAACAAGCAATAAAAATTGTGAAAAATTAAACCCCTCTGGCGCTAGCGTGTTTCGCTAGTGCCGTTTATTAGGTGGTGTCCTCACCACCACATCTAGCGCTTAAAACATAGAACAAAAAAAACTCCTTACATTTCTGTAAGGAGTTTTTTTGTTTTAAACTAATCCATTATTGATGGCATATACCGTCAGTTCGGCATTGTTTTTCATTCCCATCTTATCAAGTAATCGGCCTCGGTAAGTACTCACAGTAGCCACACTAAGGTTAAGTTCAGTAGCCACTTCGGTCACCGTTTTTCCGGTTGCTATTAGTTTCAGCACTTGCAATTCCCTATCCGAAATCAGTTCGTGTTGTTCCTTGGTCATGTCATCATCAAACCGCATAGCAAGTTTTTCGGCCACACCCGTGGAGATGTATTTTTTTCCACCAAGTATTATGCGCACAGCATTCACAAGTTCACCTCTCGGGCATTCTTTAGTAATATATCCATTACCGCCAGCCTTCAATACCCTTAATGCATATTGGTTCTCAGGATGTATACTTAGAATAAGTATTGGTATTTTTATGGCTTCGCTGCGCAATTGTTTCAACACTTCCAAACCTGTAATCTCAGGCATCGACATGTCCATGATTATCAAACTTAGGTTTTCTCTGCGTGCTATTTTTATGGCATCAAAACCATTGTCTGCTTCTTGTACTTTAGAGCCCAATATTTCTTCAGATACAATTCGGGCAATTCCATTTCTTACGATTTCGTGATCGTCAACTACGAGTATTTTCATTTTTTTTGTTTTATACTTAATATTGTTTTTGTTCCTTTATTTATCTCGCTCACTATGCTTAGTTCTCCACCTATCAGCAAAGCGCGTTCTTTCATTCCCATTATTCCAAGCGTACGTCCTTTTTCAGTTTCTTTAGCATCAAATCCTTTTCCATCATCTATTATTTCCATGATGAAAATATTGTTGCGTTCATCCACATTCACCTTCACCGATTTTGCATCGGCATGTCGGGTAACATTGGTTAAGGTTTCTTGCAGTATTCTGAAAACAGTGATGCTAAAATTGCTATCAAATTTTCGTTCTTTGATATTGTTATTAAACTCACAAGGTATTTCTTGTTTCTCTTCAAAATTCTGACATTTCCATTCAAGCGCTGCTATCAATCCTAAATCATCAATAATAGCAGGTCGTAACTCTGACGAAATTCTTCTCACCGTTTTGATGATGGTATCGCAAAAATTAAGCGTGTTTTGTAATTTCGATGCAATCTCTCTGTCCGGATTTTTTTGTTTGTGAGCTATCCATCCGATGTCCATTTTCAAGGCCGTAAGTTGTTGGCCAAGTTCGTCATGTATTTCGCGAGCGATGTGTTTACGTTCTTCTTCGCGTATGTTTTGCAAATGTGATGTAAGCTGTTGCAATTGTGTATTGAGTTTGTTCAACGCCACTTCGGCTTCCATTCTTAAATTTTCTTTCTCGAAAAAGTCGAGTATGAACGAAATGTTTTCGGCAACTTCTTCCAACAATTCCATTTCGTCTTTGTTGAAATAATCGACCTGTGTAGAATATAAATTATACGTTGCAATAACGACCCCTGATTTCTTGATTAAAAAAACCAAACACGAATTAATTCCTCGCAATTTGGTATATGCATGCCAATCAGCGAGGTCTTTTTCATTCTGAATATCGTTACATAAGTATTTACCCTCATCAAAAAGTTTCTTTGTATATCCGAAATCTTGGTATGGCAAGTGGTTTAATAATTTCATATCTTCCTCATTCATCCCACTTGCTTCCACCAAACTTTTCGACTTGTCTATTGGGTCGACCTTTCCTATCCATGCCATTTTAAATTTCCCATGTTCAACCGCTATTTCACAAATATTCTTGAATAGCGTTTCTTCTTCATTTACTTTTACAATGGTTTTATTCACCTCGCTAATAAATGCATACATCCGATTCGCAATTCTTATTTTTTCTTCCGATTGTTTTAGTTCGGTAATGTCGCGCAGAGTGATACAAAGCCCTTTAATATTTCCATCAACTATAACATTATTAATCGAAAAATTAATCCATCCAATATTATTGTCCTTGTCGCGAAACGATTCGTTGTGTTGAAAATTGGTTTCTCCTTCTCTTGACAGTTGACTAAAAGGAGGAGTTCTCTTGTCGAGATTACCAATAAAATCAAAAACACTTTTTCCAACTACGATGTCATTACCAATAAATTTAAGAATAATTTCTCCTGCCCTTTTGTTAAAAGATTTTACAAGATTATTTTCATCAGTAAGAATAAATCCTTCTAAAGTATTTCCAAAAATCACTTTTAAGTTAGCCTCCGATTGTTTGATTTTGTTTTCAGTATTTTTCTTTTCAATTGCTTTTTCTATTGATTTCGGAACTCGTCCAAAACTCGACTTTAGAATAAAATCATCTACCCCTTCATTCAGAAAATCGAGGGCCAATTGTTCGCTTATCGCCCCAGTAACTACAATAAAAGGAATGTGAATATCCGCCCCTTTGAGTAATTTGAAAGCTTCCATTCCATTGAAAGAAGGCATGGAATAATCGCATAAAATTACATCGGGAGCAAATTCGCGTAACGCTTTTAAGTAATCCTCTTTGGTATCTACCCAATGCGAAGTGAATTTAAAATTCACTCGCTCTAACTCAATTTTCATGAGCTCTGCATCTTCTGAATTATCGTCAAAAAACAATATTTTAATTTCTCCGAGCATAATAGTCTTTATTAATCATTTATATAAACGTTAAATTAGTTTAGAGATTGGTTAATCAATACCCAATACAAACCAAGTTGTGCAACTTCTTTCGAAAACGCCTCAAATCCTATGGGTTTCACAACATATGAATTAACACCTAATTTATAACACTCTTCAATATCTTTATGCTCTTTTGATGATGTCATCACCACTACCGGAATTCGGTTCGTTCTTTTGTCCGATTTTATTTGTCTTAAAACTTCTATGCCACCGACTTTGGGCATTTTCAAATCAAGCAAAACTACTTTTGGTGTATCGTTAATATCTCTACCTTCATATTCACCCCTACCAAATAGGTAATCCAGAGCTAATGCACCATCTTCAAGATGGAGGATTTCGTTAGTTAGGTTATTTTGCTTTAGCGACATTATAGTCAACTCAGCATCTTCAGGACTATCTTCAATTAAAAGTATCATGCCAATTCCATTTTGTAGTTTAGGTTTATTCTATCAATTCGTATTGTTTGTTTTTATTGAGTTGTTGGGAAGTGAAAAATAAAAAGTAGCACCTTCATTTACTTTACCTTCTGCCCACACCTTGCCTCCATGTTTAGAAATAATTTTCTTAACGATTGATAATCCAACCCCTGTCCCCTCAAATTCTTTAGTACCATGCAATCGTTGAAACACCTCAAAAAGTTTATCGTAATAATCCATGTCGAAACCAGCTCCATTATCTTTTATTCGATACACATTTGAATCGTTTTCTTGATAAGAGTCAATTTCAATTTTCTGATATTCTTTTTTGCTTGAATACTTAAACGCATTTGAAATTAGATTAACCAGGACTTGTTTTATCGTGCTCTCGTCACCGAAGGTGTTATGAAGTGGATGTAATATTAATTCAGGATTTTTGGAAGGGTATTGTCTCATTACTTCAACACATGCATTGTTTACCATTATATTCATATCTAATTCCGTTTTTTGAATATTTTGTTTTCCAACACGCGAGAACATTAGCAAGTCATCAATGAGTTGAGCCATTTTCTCTGTGTTATTCGTCACTATATTCATATACCGATTGGCTTCAGCATCAAGTCCACTGATGTATTTCTCTTTCAGCACTTTTGTAAATCCATCAATGGAGCGTAAAGGTGCCCGCAAATCGTGCGACACCGAATAGGTAAACGACTCTAATTCTGCATTAGCTGCTAAGAGTTCGGAAGTTCGGTTCGAAATTTTCCCTTCCAATTCTTCATTCATTTTTAACATCCGTTGCTCAGCTTCCACTTTCGTTGTTACATCATTAGCCAGAACAAGATTAAATGGTTTACCTTCAAAAAGTATTTCGTTTACAATCACTTCAGCATTTATTATCCCCCCATCCTTCTTCTTATGTCTCCAAACGCCTCTGTTAACATTATTAGCACTTATCGAATGGTCTATATTAATAAACGCTGCTTGATCTTCATCTGGACGAATATCGATTAAGCTCATGTTTTTAAATTCTTCTTTCGAATAACCATAGTTTTTTATTGTTGCTTCGTTCACCGCAATAAATTTGAATGTGTATTTATCGGTTATCCACATAGGCATTGGATTTTTCAGGAAGATATGTCGATATCGTTTCTCGCTCTGCTCCAACTTTTCTTCGGCTTCTCTTTTGGCGGTCACATCGCTAGCTAGCACTAATCTAACTACCCTTCCTTGATAAATAATTTCGCTGAGTGAAATTTCCATGTATGTAACTGAACCGTCTTTTTTCAAATGTTTCCTCACACCCAGTTGGTGCGAACCTGGCCCTAGGCCTTTGCTTGTATTCAGAAAGCTCACTTTATCCTCCTCTGGCCTAAGGTCTAATACCGAAATAGAAAGAAATTCCTCTCGACTATAACCATAATGACGAACCGCAGCTTGGTTTACATCAATAAACTTATAAGTAACTTTATCAGAAATCCACATAGGCATTGGATTGTTTTCGAAGATGTGCCGATATTTTTTTTCGCTTTGCAATAGTCTCTCTTCACTTCGTTTTCGTTCACTCACATCACGATAGTTAGCAACAATTGATTGAACACTCTCATCATGCAGAAGATTCGTTACCGTGCCTTCAACATCAATATAATTACCCTCCTTATTTCTAAACCGAGAGGTCCGATGAACAACCATTCCTGGATTATTCATCAATCGATTAAATGTGGCCTTTGAATCTTCAAGGTTGTCTGGATGAATAGCTATTAAGTTCGTTTTTCCTAAAATATCTTTCAACTCGAAACCTGTAAGTTTTTCATATGACGGGCTTACATAAGTAATTAAACCATTCTTATCAGTTAAAGAAATGATATCCTTTGTGTTTTCAACCATTGCCCTGAATAGTTTCACATTATTCTCCAGGCTATTTTCGGCTTCTTTTCGTTCAGTTATATTATGTAGGTTTGAAATGATTCCTTTTATGTCAGGGTCGTTGAGTTTGTTCAAAATAATTCCTTCTAACCAAATGTACTTGCCACTTTTATGTTTCGACATAAATTCTAGTCTTATAGGCGTTTCAGGGTTATTGAACACATCCTTCATTTTGTTGTTATAATAATCTATGTAATCAGGATGAACCAAATTTTGCAATCCAATGTTCTGCCTTTCTTCTCTTGTCCAACCTGTAACGGTCTCATTATGCTGCCCTCTATAGATTATATTCCCACTTTTATCTTGAAGTGAAATTAGCCCAAAATCGTTTTCTACAAGTGCTCTGAATAGCTTTTCGTTTTTCTCAATTTGTTCTGTTCTTTCATCCACTCTTAGCTCTAATTCGCTGTTTAGCGCAATCAGCGTTTCTTCAGCTTTTCTCCTTTTTAAGAAGGTATATTCAATTAAAATTATAACGATGATTAAAATAAAAACAATGCTTAACCCTAATATGAATACAATTTTTCCAGAATTGAACTGCCTCCATTTGTTGTCATTATTGCGTGAAATTAATTCTCTACTTTCAGTCTTCTGAATGTAATGGATTATGCCATTAATTTCATTCATCAAATCACTTCCTTCATCAAAATCGTTTTTAACATTCGGTTGATCAGAGTTATTAGCCTGTTTTGAAGTTATTTGATTATTACAATTAATTAACTCCAGATTGACTAATTTAGAAAGCCTATCAACCTTTTCATGTTGCTTGACATTATGGGTTGTTAGTTTGTACAATGTATCAATATGGTCAAAAACAGATGCTTTTGCTCCGTTGTATTGATGTAGAAAGAGGTTTTCTCTTGAATTTAAGAATCCAATGGTACTCGATTCAATATCTTCAATATCTGATGAGGTATATTCAGTTTGGAGAAGCACTTCCTTGGTATGTGCTATTTGTCTATTAGATTCAAGAAGTGTGTTGTTGTTTTTATAGAAATTATAGAAAATACCAAACAAGAAAACGATTACAAGCAGAAACCAAAGTGTAATGGATACTTGAAATCGATGCTTACGGAATATACTATTAATTCTAATCATTGAAGCAACTATAAAAACTTTAATTGTTAATTGTGTTGGAAGGTGTTTCGGATAACTAAGATGGTTATTTTAATTTAATCCTTTACGCAAAACGCCTACCAAAACAGATTTAGGTTAATCTAAGTATAGATTCAAACAGGCGGAGAGCTATTTTTCTGATTTGACCTCGTACTGTTTTTATCTATACAAGCAAGTTCAAAATATTGTTTCGCAAAATTACTTCATTAATTAGTCTTTCAACTAAACATCACTCTTTTTTTGAATGATTAATATTATGCCAAAATGTGACGGATATCATTTTTCAGCCTCATTAGACCATAAATACAATCCTATACGAGCCGAAAACTCCCTATTTGAAAGGTAATACAGGAGGAGATTTCTTTTTATTTGCATTTTCCCTCTGCCTCAAAAATAGATGTTACCAAATGGAATATTTGTTACTTTTGTTTCGTTCTATTAATTGAAATTCTATTTTTAGAACAATCTCATAAATAGGGGTGTCTTTTAAAATGCAAGTTATTAAATTTGCTTTTTATTTGGCTGAGATTATACCCAATACATTATTGCTCCAACAGTGGTTGTGTATACACCTGATCAGGATAATGCCTGCGTAGGGAAGGTAAGATTTATTTAAAAAGGTATTTACCCCATTATAGCCTTTGTTTTTAATTGATAAATAGTCAAACCATGAAAAAATTTAACATTTCATTTTTATTAACGCTTCTTCCTTTAATCACATTTGCACAGTTTACATTAAATGGGAAGGTAAAAAATGCTAAAACGAAGGAATCAATAACAGGAGTAACCATTAGTTTCGATAATTCCTTTGTATCAACACAAACAAATGAAGACGGAGGTTTTGAAATTGAAAACATGAAAAAGGGAAATTACATTATCCACTTTTCAATTCTAGGGTTCCAATTACGAACTGATACAATAGAGATTCAAAAAAACAAAACATTAGAAATAGAACTACAAGAAAATGTGATATTAATGGATGCCATTATTGTTTCTTCCACGCGCGTTGATGATAAATCAGGACTAGCATTCAGTACTATCAAAAAGGAAGAAATGCAAGAACAAAATACAGGTCAAGATTTGCCATATTTATTAAATCAACAAACTTCAGTGGTGACTACCTCTGATGCAGGTGCCGGAATTGGATACACAGGAATTCGAATTCGAGGCTCTGATGCTACCCGAGTAAATGTTACCATTAATGGAATTCCTGTAAATGATGCCGAATCACAAGGAACATTTTGGGTCGATTTACCCGACATTGCTTCTAGTATCGACAACATCCAGATTCAGCGTGGTGTTGGTTCATCTACCAATGGAGCTGGTGCTTTCGGTGGAAGCTTAAATATTGAAACTACTAAGTTGAATCCTAAACCCTATACCGAATTTAATTCTACAGCGGGCTCCTTCAATTCGTTCAAAAATACGATAAATTTGGGTTCTGGATTATTAAACGACAAGTTCGCTGTGGATGTTCGATTGTCGAAATTAAGTTCAGCAGGATTTATGGATCGGGCAAGTTCCGATTTAAAATCATATTATTTATCAGGCGCTTATTATGGCAAAAAGTCCATTGTTAAATTTATCACTTTCACAGGATACGAAGAAACTTATCAAGCTTGGAATGGTGTTCCTGAATCAAGACTGAATGGTGATATTCAAGGAATGAATGATTATATTGCTAGAAACTCATTGGATGCTGAAGATGCTTCAAATTTGCTTAACTCAAGCAGCCGTACCTATAATCAATACACGTATAGTAATCAAGTAGACCATTATGTGCAGAATTATTATCAACTTCATTTTTCACACGAATTCAATCGTCATTGGAATTCGAACATAGCTCTGCATTATACCAAAGGAAAGGGGTACTACGAAGAGTACCGCAAAAATGATGCGTTCAGTGATTATGGCTTGAATGATGTAATTGTTGGTACAACTACGATTACAAGCACCAACCTCATCAGAAGAAGGTGGTTGAACAACGATTTCTGCGGTACTACATATTCGCTTAACTATTCAAACACAAAAAACTTTTCCGCCACACTTGGTGGAGCTTACAACTATTATCGTGGCTTGCATTATGGCGAAATTATATGGGCACAATATGCGAGTAACTCATTACCGAATACGAATTACTACAACGACACTGCTAACAAATCTGATTTTAACGTTTACCTGAAAGCAAATTATTTGATTGCAGATAAATTAAATTTGTATGCCGACTTGCAATATCGGACAGTTGATTATTCGTTCCTTGGATACAATTCCGATTTGATAAACGTTCAACAGTCGGCTGTGTTATCTTTCTTTAATCCTAAGTATGGAATCAACTATGCCATCAACGATAAGGTAAGTCTTTATGCATCTTATGCCATTGGTAACAAAGAGCCGAGCAGAGATGATTACACGCAATCAACTCCTGAAAGTAGACCGAAGGCAGAACACTTACGTGATATAGAAATTGGATATAAACATCGAACAAAAAACATGATGTGGAGTTTGAATTATTATGCCATGAAATACAAAAACCAATTGGTGCTTACTGGACAAGTGAATGATGTAGGTGCTTATACACGTACAAATGTAGAGAACAGTTACAGACAAGGAATAGAAGCAGAGTATCTTTTCAAAATAATAAAACAACTTACTTGGATGGCTAATGCTACATACAGCCAGAACAAGGTGGAGAAGTTTGAAGAATACGTTGATGAATTTGATGATGTTTACAATTACATCGGGCAACGACACAACACTTACAACACAGCTACTGACTTGGCCTTTTCTCCAGACCTTGTTGCAAGTAGTACCATTGTCTTAGAACCTATTAAAAATCTAAAATTGTCTTTCATTTCGAAATATGTGAGCAAACAATATCTTGATAACACTTCGAACGAATCGAGAAAACTGAATGCTTTTTTTGTGAACAACATTCGGATGAATTATGCTATTCATACCAAACTTGTTCGCGAGATTGGTGTGGTGGTTTCATTGAATAATATTTTCAATCAGCAATATGAATCGAATGGATATACCTATTCGTACGCTTACGATGGGAAACCTGTAACAGAGAATTTTTATTATCCTCAAGCGGCTTTTAATTTTATGGCAGGATTGAGTTTTAAGTTTTAATCAACTTATTATTCAGAATTTCTTGCTTATTTTTGTGGAATGTATAAGACTACTTCTTCAAAAATAGTTTTCGGTTTATTAGCAGGATTGTTCATTCTTTTTTTCCTGCTTTCGTATTATTCCGAAGGAACTTTTGATGGAGGCGATGGTATTCTTCATTACCATTTCGCGAGGTATGCATGGGCTCATCCTTATTTGTTTCTTGATAATTGGGCTAAACCTTTTTTTACACTTGTTGCATCTCCTTTTGCTCAATTTGGATTGATGGGCATGAATATATTCAATATTTTATGTGGATTATTTTCGGCACATTTATGTTTTCGCATTGCAGTATTTTTCAATGCCCAATATCCAATACTCGTTATATTCTGTCTTTGTTTTTCGGCAATTTATTTCCCTACACTCAATAGCGGCCTCACCGAACCATTCTTCGGCTTAGTGCTTATTTTTTCGCTTTTTCTTTACGTTAAGGAGTATTTTATCCTGAGTTTTGTTGTTATTTCTTTTTTACCTTTTATTCGTTCCGAAGGCTATTTAGTGCTTTTACTTATTTCCATTGCACTTGTTATCAATCGCACCTCCGTTGAAATCATTTACCTTACCGTTGGTTCCATTATTTATTCCATGATAGGGGGCTATCATTTTCACGATTATTTATGGCTTATTCACAAAAACCCTTACACGGAATCGAACCAAGATGTGTATGGACATGGAAGCTTTTGGCATTTTGTAAGCGAATATAATCATATTTGGGGTGGTATGCTTGCATTATTATTTGTAATAGGTACTATCAGAATTTTGTCGATGATTAAAGATAATAATAGCAATAGTGAAGGAACGGTAAAAGTGCCCTCCAATGAACTCATTGCAAATTTAATTATCTATTTTGGCTCATTCTTTCTTTATTTTATTGCTCATTCTTTCTTCTGGTCGAGGGGCATTGTTGGTTCGTTGGGATTGATAAGGGTGATGGCCGCGGTGATGCCTATTTCAGCGATATTGTGTGTGTTTGGTATTCAAGATTTATTGTCGTTCACCTTCCTAAACGAGCGATCGCGAAACATTCTCATCACCATTATTCTTATTGTGATTATCATCACGCCTTTTATGCAGAACTATTTTCCTTACAAACAAGATGGCGAACAGCAATTGATTTCGAAAACGGCTGCTTGGTACAATGCTTCGCCTTATAAACAAAAGGATATTTATTTCGCTCATCCTTATTTGGCTCATAAAATGAATATCGACCGATTTGATACCACACGCATTCGTGAACTTGGATGGCTATATCAAAATGCTACTTGTAAAGCGGTTAGAGATAGCTCTTTGATTTTTTGGGATGGGCATTTTGGACCTAATGAAAGTAGAATTCCGTTAAAAAAACTAATGAACGATTCGAATTTATGTTTGCTTAAATCGTTTGTGCCTAATGCTGAAATAAAGGGGCTCAACGATTCGCCATTTGCTGTTTATGTTTTTGTAAAACTTCATAAACCAGCTGCAACTAAGGTGAAGCTGGATTCGTTGGTGTACGATTTTGAATCGGCTGCTAGTACTATTGCAGCGAGTCAACCGTTTGAGGCAAGTGAGGAAGGCAATACGTTTCTTCGGCTTTCGCCTAGTGATGAGTATGGTCCTACGGTTAGCTTGTCGCCTTTGTTGCTGAAGCATGCTTACGAAATTAGGCATTTGCAGGTGGAGGTGGATGTAAAAAACAATTCTAGTCTTACAGCACAACCGCAACTAGTGTTGTCGGTGATAAGGAGTGATGGCACTACGGCTTATTGGCAAAAAATTGATTTCCCTGCGGTGAAGAACGATAGGGCTTGGCAAAGATTTTCTCAAGGTTTGGACTTTAGCCCGGCCCAATTTAATACAACGGATGTGGTTCGTATTTATTTCTGGAATACGAGGAAGAATTCCTTATCGATTGACAACCTTAGATTGAATTTCTTCGGAAACCGACCTTAGGATTCGCTTTTAAAGCATAACACGATGATTGTATGTTAGTTGACAAGGTTTAAAACTTTGTTAGCAATGGGGTTAAGTTTGTTAGCATTGGGGTTAAGTTTGTTAGCATCGGGGTTAACCTTGTTAGCATTGGGGTTAAGTTTGTTAGCATTGGGGTTAAGTTTGTTAGCATCGGTGTTAAGTTTGTTAGCATCGGGGTTAAGTTTGTTAGCATCGGTGTTAAGTTTGTTAGCATTGGGGTTAAGTTTGTTAGCATCGGGGTTAACTTCGTTAGCATTGGCCGTCATGTTGTTGTCAATGCCCATGATGTTGTTGTCAATGGAGTTGACTTTGTAAGAAATGGTGGGGAAGAAAGCTGAAATGAATATAGGTATTTGATTATTAATGCTTTTTATGTGTTTTAAGGAGGTGTTTTCTTCAAAAAAAAGGAAAAAAGTTACTGGTTGGTGAGTTGGCTGGGTATACATATATATATAAAGCACCTCTCCCCGCAGGCGCACGAGCTGGCTCAAACAGCCACTAGCTGTTTGCCCTCCTCTCCGCAAGAGAGGGGGAGGGACGTGATGAAGTATATTGAAAGTTTGCAAGGGAAAAAATACTTGCATTGGAAAAATAACCTCTCCCCCGGCCCTTCTCCGAGAGAGGCATGACTGAGTAGGACATTCTAGGTGTTTGTGGCGGGACGCCACATAATAATAGGCACAGGCGAAACACGCCTGCGCCTGCGGGAGTATACATATATATATGTATGGAGTGGAAATTTGAATTTTGGAGTATATTTGTGATTGAAATAAATTAAAAACACAATTGAAAGACACAAAACTTTAATACCAACATTGACACCTGCAATGCAAAAAAGCGTAATATGAAGAGTTTACTATTTTTAGTTATTACAATCATGGTTTGCCAAAGTTGTTTATCACAAAACGACCCTAACAAAGGCAAGTTAAATTGTTATCAAGAAAAAATTAGATGGTTTACAAAAGACAAGGCATTTAAAGATACAACTCTACTTTTTAGAAATTATATTGACGGTAATAAAGACAAACGAATAGTTTGTAAGACAAAATTACCTGACAAGAACATTGAAAATTTAATATGGAATTGTAAATATATAGCTAGTTACTTACAATATTTAGAACGACTTAACGAATTTGCTTTTATTTCATATCAACAACTCGATAATGAAAACACAATTGTAAGTTTCTACTTATGTAGCTATAAAAGTAAAGAATCGTACGATATGACAACATTTAAAGTGGCAAATAATAAAATAGTCGGCATTATTGTTTTACCTCCAATTTTTAAGGAATTTATACCGATTGAAAAATTCGACAACGCTCTACTCGACAGAGTTGACTAACCGAAGAGTGATGCGCTGCATAACTGCACCCGATAGGAGCGAAAAGCCCGAAGTGCGTGGGCTGGTGCGGTGGGCGGACTTGTAGCGGATAGCGGGAGGAAGGTGAACGAAGTGTGATGAACTGCCTGCCATAATTTTAGTTGTTGGTTGTTAGTTGTTGGTTGTTAGATTGGGGTTGTTAGTTGTTGGTTGTTAGATTGGGGTGAATTGAAATATTAGATGTGAGATATTAGATTGTTGGGGTGAGTTTGAAAGGGAAAAATGCCGTTTGTAATGGATTTCTACCGTTGAACAAAAAGCGGTGGTGGTGTAATTATTTACAGTAAATTCGCATCCAAATTAAAATTAGTTATGATGAAAAAACAATTAATAATAGTATCGGCAGTTGCGGGAGCGGTGACGCTTGCATCGTTTATAGGCGATGGCAATGGAGCTAAGAACACGGGCATCGATGTGACGAACATGGACAAGGCGGTGAAACCTACGGACGATTTTTATCACTTTGTGAATGGAAATTGGCTGAAAAACAACCCGATTCCGGAGACGGAGAGTAGATGGGGAAGTTTTAATGAGTTGGATAAAACCAATAAAATGAAATTACGCACGATACTTGAGGCTGCTGCGGTGAACAAGGCTGCTACGCCTGGTAGTAATGAGCAGAAGATTGGTGATTTTTATGCGAGTGCGATGGATTCGGTGAAACTGAACAAGGATGGTGTGAGCCCTTTGAAGGATGAGTTTGCGGCTATTGAAAAGATAACGAATACGGATGAGTTGGTGAGAGCGATTGGTCATTTGCACTTGATAGGTGTGGGTGTTTTGTTTGGCGGATACATTGGGCCTGACCCGAAGGTTTCTTCGGAGTACATTACTCAGTTTTATCAAGGTGGATTGGGTTTGCCTGACCGCGATTATTACACGAAAACGGATGAGCGTAGCTTGGGAATTCAGAAAGCTTATAAGGAGCATATTGGTAATATTTTCAGGGAACTTGGCGACCAACTTGATGTGGCTGAAAAAAATGCTGCGGTGTGTTACGACATTGAATTGAACCTTGCGAAAGCTTCGATGACGAGAGTGGAACAACGCGACCCTGAAAAAACGTATCATAAAAAAACGTTGAAAGAATTGGACGAATTGACTCCGAACATGAAATGGAATATTTATTTCGAGACGATTGGAATAAAAAAAATAAGCAATGTGGTGGTTGGTCAACCTGATTTTTATACTGAGGTGAGTCGTGCTTTGAAAGCGGTGCCGATAGCTGATTGGAAAACTTACTTGAGATGGAATTTGATAAACGAAATGGCGGGTAAACTAAGCGACAACTTTGTGAACCTTAATTTTAAGTTTTATGGCAATACCTTGAACGGAACACCAGCATTGAAGCCACGTTGGAAACGTTCGTTGGAAGCTACTGATGGTGCATTGGGTGAAGCATTGGGAAAAATATTTGTAGAAAAATATTTTACTGAAGCAAGTAAAAAACGTGTTGGACAAATGGTGGAGAACTTGATAGCTGCTTACAGAGTGCGCATCAATAGCCGCGATTGGATGAGTGCTGAAACAAAAAAACAAGCGATGACCAAATTGGACAAAGTGATGAAAAAGCTTGGATATCCTGATAAATGGAGAGATTACAGCCCATTGGAAATAAAACGCGACTCGTATGTACAAAATTGTATGCGTTCGAATAAATACGAATTTGCTTTCATGGTGAACAAACTAGGTAAGCCAATTGACCGCACGGAGTGGGGAATGACACCACCAACGATAAATGCTTATTACAATCCATCGATGAACGAGATTGTGTTTCCGGCAGGTATCATGCAACCGGTGTTTTTCAATCCTGATGCTGATGATGCTGTGAACTACGGATGTATGGGAGCTATCATAGGACATGAGTTGACACATGGTTTTGATGATGAAGGTTCGCAGTTTGATGCGGATGGAAATTTGAAAAACTGGTGGACTGATGATGACAAAGCAAAGTTTAAAGTGAAAACAGATATGCTCATAAAACAGTTTAACGACTATGTAGCGATTGATAGTTTGCATGTGAACGGAGAACTTACTTTAGGCGAAAACATTGCCGATTTGGGAGGATTAACGATTTCGTATTATGCGTTGAAGAAATCGTTGGAAGGAAAACCAGCACCCGCTTTGATTGATGGATACACTGCCGAACAACGTTTCTTCTTATCGTGGGGACAAGGATGGAGAATAAACATGAGAGATAAAATGTTGAGAAATAGAATTCAAACCGACCCTCACTCGCCAGGTATTTTCCGCGCTAATGGTGCACCAAGCAATATGCAAGAGTTTTATGATGCGTTTGGAGTGAAAGAAGGAGATAAAATGTATCGCCCTAAAAAAGAAAGAGCCGAAATTTGGTAATTGTTTTTTTTAATTGTTGATGAATGAAGAGAATGTGCTGCTGTAAAAAGTAGCGCATTTTTTTTGTAATTTATTTCGAGCGGAGATTGGCATATACAGCAAGGTATTCAGCGGCATCAATCTTTATCCAATTGCGTTGATAGTCGAAAGTCATGTCGTAGATGAAGTTTCGGTCGGGCATTATTTTCACTGTGAATTGATGCAAGGTGTACGTGCTGCCGAGCACTTGAATTTCTTCCCATTGAGTAGAGGAAACAATTTTGAAAAAAACTTTGTTGTTGGAGTATTTTCGGTATTGAGGATATTCAATTTGCTGATTCATGAAGCAAAAGTAAATTAAACAAATTACATAGTACACATCTGATTTAAAATTTATAATTTCGTGCAATGCAATCATTCCTCGAACAACTTGTAATTCACCTCACCGAAAAGTACAAAGACGACATTAGCGAGTTGTGCATTGTGCTTCCTAACCGAAGAGCGGGCTTGTTTCTGAAAACACATTTCGTAAAACATCTAAAGAAAACCTTCTGGGCACCAGAGGTAATGGCTACCGAAGATTTTGTAGCATTATTGGCTGAGGTAGAAATAGTAGATACCACTACCCTACTCTTCGAACTATACGAAACCGTGAAAGCTGTGAATGGCAGCGAAACCGAAAGCTTTGATGAGTTTAGCAAATGGGGACAAATATTATTGAACGACTTTAATGAGATAGACCGCTATCTGGTGGATGCGGGACAACTTTTCGGAAATTTGAAAGACATTAAAGAACTCGAAAACTGGACATTGAATGCAGAAAACTTAACCGAATTTCAAACCAAGTATCTTCAATTCTGGAAGTCGTTGAAAGAATTTTATTTCAATTTTCAGAAACGACTGCTTGATAAACATGAGGCTTATCAAGGATTAGCGTACAAGTTGGTGAGTGCTGATGTAGAAGAACGAGTAAAAAAACATCCTTGGAAAAAAATAATATTTGCAGGGTTCAATGCGTTGAACAAAGCAGAAGAAGAGCTGATTGAAAAACTATTGAATGCCGGAAGAGCTGAAATAATATGGGATACAGATGCCTATTACATCAACAATTTGAATCAAGAAGCAGGAAGATTTATAAGAAAGTATAATGAAACCGGAAGGTTCAAAAAAATAAAAGAACAGAATATAGTAGTTGAAGAAAACTTATTAGCCACCGAACCCAAAACAATAACCATAATAGGAGCCGCTAAAAATGTGGCACAAGCCAAGGTTGCAGGAAATCTAGTGGATACACTGAAGCAAGAAAATAGTGGACTTGAAAACACTGCTTTGGTGTTGGCAGACGAAAATTTATTGTTCCCAGTGCTTCATTCGTTGCCAAGTGATTTAACGGATATAAACGTTACGATGGGTTATCCGTTGAAGAACACACCTGTGGCAGGATA
>CAIWDF010000229.1 GCA_903911435.1 uncultured Bacteroidota bacterium | reverse complement strand
CCATTTTACTTTTCAAAAACCCCTTTTTTACTTTTTTTATCAAAATAGTAACCCTAAAAAACAAATAGTAACCCTAAATAGACTAATAGTAACTCATAATAGAGTAAGAGTAACCCTAAATAGAATAATAGTAACTCATAATAGAGTAAGAGTAACCCTAAATAGAATAATAGTAACCCTAAATAGAGTAATAGTAACCCTAAATAGAATAATAGTAACTCATAATAGAGTAATAGTAACCCTAAATAGAATAATAGTAACTCATAATTTACCCAAAGTAAAATTTCAAGTCAAAAAAGTAATATTAAAGAACAAAACTGTAAATCCACACACTATATTATATACACCCCACACTTCATTTTTCCACCTTATCCTCCCTCACCCATCATATTCCCTCCCCAACTTCCCAACTTTAAACTTTTCAACATTTAACTTTAAAATTACATTTACATCATGCCATTTTTCTCGTTCACAGTTGTATTTAATCATCCATCCCCCCGTCAAAAACCCAACCCTTCGACCTATATTCTAATAATATCAAGCCTTTCAATCATTTTCACCATCATTTCAAAAGCACCAAAATAGAAATCACACAACGAAATACGCAAACTTTTCAACTTATTTCTATGACTTTAAGCACCCACCAACATGATGTTCGTCAGTTTTCGCATTTATGCCATCCGTCAACCCTTTTTCTTCGCGCCTTTTACCTGTCCCGACCCTTCGGGAGTGGTGAAAAACCTATAGAACAATTGCCTACTGCTCTATTGCAAAATTGCCTTTGCGTCTTTCTGCCTTTGTGGCAAAAAAAACATGATATGTAACCATAGTTGCACACCAACTCGTAAGAAGTAGGTACTTTTGTGCCGAAATAAAAAACAAAGGAAAGATGAAATATGTAATAATAGGTGCTGTAGCAGGTGGAGCAAGCACTGCTGCTAGGCTTCGCAGACTAAACGAAAAAGCCGAGATTGTGATATTTGAAAAAGGAGAGTTTATATCGTATGCCAATTGTGGCTTACCTTATTATATAGGCGATGTGATAAAAGACCGAAATGCACTGTTTGTGCAAACGGCAAGTGCTTTCAACAAGCGTTTCAACATAGATGTGCGCACCCTAACGGAGGTGATAGGCATTGATACCCAAACAAAAACTATAACCGCACGCAACCAAACCACCGGCAAGGAATACACCGAAACGTACGACAAACTAGTGCTTTCGCCCGGTGCCGAGCCCATACGCCCTCCATTAACGGGCATTGGCTTGGAAGGAATATTTACACTTAGAAATGTAAGCGATACGGATTATATAAAAGCCTATGTAAAACAGGCTTCGGTGAAAAAAGCAGTGGTGATAGGTGGAGGATTTATAGGACTGGAGATGGCCGAAAACCTACATGCGCTGGGCATGGATGTTTCCGTCATCGAAATGGGCAACCAAATATTGGCTCCTCTTGATTTTCCGCTTGCGGCCATGGTGCAAGAGCATATCCGCTCGAAAGGTGTAAACCTGATGTTGAGCTCGGCTGTGGAAGGATTCGAAAAAACAAATAGCGGACTACGAGTGATGCTAAAAGGCGGAGAGGCGCTAGAGGCTGATGTGGTAATTATGTCGATAGGTGTAAAACCGGATACCAAACTAGCGGTGAATGCTGGGCTTAAACTAGGCGATGCACGAGGCATTTGGGTGAATGAATTTTTGCAAACCTCCAACCCCGACATCTATGCGGTGGGCGATGCCATTGAATTTACCAACCCCATCACGCATCAATCGATGAACACCTATTTGGCGGGTCCGGCTAATAAACAAGGACGCATATGTGCCAACAACATAGTGCTTGGCAACAAACAAGCCTATCATGGAGCCATCAATACAGCCATTGTAAAAGTGTTCGACTTAACAGTAGCCACAGCAGGCACTGCATCGAAACACCTTGCAAAGGCAGGAATAAAACATTTGGTATCGACCACACATAGTGGTTCGCACGCAGGATATTATCCGGGAGCAAAACAAATGAGTATACAAATAGCATTTGCTCCCGAAGATGGAACGCTGTTGAATGCGCAGATAGTTGGCTACGATGGAGTAGACAAACGAATAGATACGCTTTCATCGGCCATTGCAAGAGGAAGCAGCATTTACGAACTTACCGAATTTGAACATGCTTATGCTCCGCCTTTCTCATCGGCCAAAGACCCTATAAACATGGCAGGATTTGTAGCCGAAAATATTTTGCAAGGAAGATTATCGGTGTTTTATTGGAACGAATTGGATAGGGTTAATCCTGAAGACATATTGCTGGATGTGCGCACCCAGAAAGAGTTTGAAAGTGGACATATTGACAATGCGGTGAACATTCCGGTGGACGAAATTCGTGCAAGATTGAATGAACTGGATACTTCAAAAACCATTTACATCTATTGTCAGGCAGGCCTTAGAGGATATTTGGCACAACGCATATTAAAACAAAATGAGTTTGACAAGGTGTTCAACCTTTCGGGAGGATATCAACTGTGGAAGGCTTGTGAGCGCGAAACCGAACTTGGCAAAAAGAAAGAAAGCGGGTTTTACGCTTAATCAATCAACAGCCTTTTTTAGCATCGTGTAACATTAGTAGCAAAGCAAGTGGCAATTGCGTTTTAACTTTGCAACGAAAAAAATAACCTTACGAATCGAGAAATGAATTTTGTATTAAGAAACAAGCTCACCCTAATCGGCATTGTGATAGGTGCGTTGGGAGGCTTTTTGTACTATTACTTTGTTGGCTGCGCAAGTGGTACGTGTGCCATCACTTCGAAACCGCTGAACAGCACCCTGTATGGTGGTTTGATGGGAGGATTGCTCATGAATATTTTTAAAAACGATAAACCAAAGGACAATGAAAACGGATGAATTGAAAGTGGCCAACATGAAATGCAATGGATGTGCATCGACCATTATAAAGGAGTTAATGAAAATAGATGGTGTGAGTGATGTGACAGTGGATAAAGAAAACGACACGGTTGCAATATCACACAACGAAGTAGAAAGAAAGGTATTAACAGCGGCCTTGCTTCATCTGGGCTATCCTGAGGCAACCGAAAAGAACGGATTGTTGCTTCAGTTGAAAAGTATGCAAAGCTGTGTGATAGGAAAAATAAATGCGAACTAAACCTTAGAAAAACCAAAACGAATGCAAGCTAAATTTTCGGATATAATAAAAAGCGATAAACCTACCTTGGTTGATTTTTCGGCCGAGTGGTGTGGGCCATGTAAAATGATGAAGCCCATTTTGGAGGAACTGAAATCGAATATTGGTGATGAGGCCACCATCCTAAAAATAGATGTGGATAAGAATCCTGCAGTGGCGAGTAAGTATCAAATACAAAGTGTACCAACACTTATTTTATTTCATCAAGGAAACATAAAGTGGCGACAGTCGGGTGTGGTGCAAGCCAACGACTTGCAACTAATCATTAAAACACAAACTAAACATGCTTAAGGATAGTGTGTATTCAGTAGTTGGGAACAAGTGTCCACAATGTCATCAATCGGATGTTTTCAAATCGAATGCCGTATTCAACTTAAAAACCTTCGACAAGATGAATGAATCTTGCTCTTGCTGTGGCATGAAATACGAAAAAGAACCAGGGTATTTTTATGGAGCCATGTATGTGAGTTATGCATTGGTAGTGGGGTGGTTCGTCCTCACGTTTATAATCGATTCGTTTATTGTGAAATCGCAAACATGGCAGTACCTAACTTTCTTTGTAAGCACCATCATCGTAATGATGCCACTTACCTTTCGCACCTCACGGTTGATTTGGCTTAACCTATTCGTGAAATACGACCCATCAAAAACAATTTATCATCATTCAATTAAACAATAAAGCAACTATGAAAATCTATTCCATTTTACTTATCGCACTTGTATCACTATTCTCAGCTTGTTCCATGGGGAACTCAGGAGGAGGAAAAGCAAAACTAGCAGCTAACGAATTTTCGGAAAAGCTGAAACAAACACCTACTGCCACACTCATGGATGTGCGCACACCCGAAGAGTTTTCGAAAGGGCATCTCGAAAACGCAGTGAACATAGATTGGAATGGCGATGATTTCGAAAAACAAATCTCTTCGCTCGACAAATCAAAACCCATGTTTGTATACTGTTTGAGTGGAGGACGAAGCTCATCGGCAGCAAGCAAATTGCGCGAAGTTGGGTTTAAAGAAGTGTACGAATTGGAAGGAGGAATTATGAAATGGAGAGGAGCCAACCTTCCGGAAACCACTGCTACCTCAACATCAAAAGGAATGACCATGGAGCAATTTAAAATATTGATGAATGCTGACAAGTCAGTTCTTATTGATTTTTATGCCGACTGGTGCGCACCTTGTAAACGAATGCTACCCTCTCTCGAGGAAATAACAAGAGACATGGAAGACAAAGTAATTGTATTGCGCATCAATGCAGATGACAATCAAAGTTTGATGAAAGAGCTTAAAATAGACGAATTGCCTGTGTTGCAACTTTACAAAAACAAAACCATGTATTGGTCGAAAAAAGGCTATACCGAAAAAGATGAAATTGTGAAAGCAATACAATAGAATTGAAGGTAACTTCAAATCAATAGGTAGCTTCATCAATTTGTGGCCTGAGAGAAAACTCCAAATTCTTCAGTTTGGTCTCATGTGTTAGGGAATGTAAATTACTTTTCTTTTCTTTGTTAAGAATTTTGATTCAATTAATATAATGCTCCCAAAAATTTGGACTGCAAAAGTTAAAATGAAAATACTAATTTCGACCAAATAATACCAGAATAAAAAACACACCGAGTAAAAAGTACCTTGTCAGGCGCATTCAAGGCCAAAGTAGCATAAAGACCTTACAAGAAAGGAAAACAATTTCACTATAAACAAAAGGATAATTAAGAATTAGGTGAAAGTTCATTTTATACTTCCATCATTAATCTTATATTTGCACCCCAATAAATAACAAAACAAAAATTAGTTACAAAAAACAATGGCAAATTCAGGAGACATCAATGTAGGTTCGGTAATTCGTTTCAACGGAGAACTTTGTAAAATAGAAGAGTATCAACACCGCACACCAGGCAATTTACGTGCATTCTACCAAGCACGTATGCGAAATTTAAAAAATGGGAAAATAGTAGAGAATCGCTTTCGTGCTGGTGAGGCAGTAGAATTGGTAAGAGTAGATTACAAACAAATGCAATTTATTTATCCAGAGGGGGAATTCATTGTTTTGATGGATAACGAAACCTATGAACAAATTCACATTTCCTCTATTTTGTTAGGCGATTCTATTAAATTCTTGAAAGAAGGAATGGAAGTGAAGGTGTCATTCGAAGGCGAGGAACCAATATTAGCAGAAGCACCTACTTTTGTTGAATTAACTATTACTTATACTGAGCCAGGTGTGAAGGGGGATACTGCAACGAATACTTTAAAACCTGCAACCATGGAAACAGGAGCTGTAGTAAATGTACCGCTTTTTGTAAACGAAGGTGAAAAAATAAAAATTGACACACGTACCAACTCCTACGTTGAACGTGTAAAATAATCAAAATAGAGATAATTCAGAACGCCTCGTTATTAATTTCAACGGGGCGTTTTTATATTTATTATCTTTGAACAAATTGAAAAACCACATTATTTTTTATGAAATTATCTTCTCCACATAAGCTTAAGGATATTGCTGAACTTATTAATTGCACATTCGAAGGCGATGCAACTCATCTAATCACTGGGTTGAACGAGATCCACATGGTCGAGCATGGCGATATCGTTTTTGTTGACCATCCAAAATATTACGACAAAGCTCTTCAATCTAAAGCTACCACAATCCTAATCAATAAAAATGTTACCTGCCCTGAAGGGAAAGCACTTTTGATTTCGGATGACCCTTTTAGAGATTATAATAAACTTGTTCGTCATTTTTACCCAGTTAATTACTCACAAAAACAGATAAGTGATTCTGCAAAAGTTGGTAAGGATTCCATTATCATGCCTGGAGTGTATTTGGGAAACAATGTAACGATTGGGAATAATTGTGTAATCCACCCAAACGTTGTTATTTATAACGACTGTCATATTGGTAATAATGTTATCATTCACGCCAATTGTGTGATTGGTGCTGATGCCTTTTATTACAAAAAAAGAGCAGATATGTTTGATAAAATGATTTCGTGCGGAAGGGTGATTATTGAAGATGATGTAGAAATCGGACCTATGTGTACCGTAGACAAAGGTGTTTCTGGAGATACCCGAATTGGTGCAGGAACAAAAATGGATAACCATGTTCAAATCGGGCATGATACACAAGTTGGGAAAATGTGCTTAATGGCTTCTCAAGTAGGTGTTGCAGGGGTTGTAAAAATTGAAGATGGAGTAACCCTATGGGGACAAGCAGGAATTCGTAGCGATGTTACGATAGGAAAAGGTGCTGTTCTTTTAGCACAAGCAGGACTTGGAGAAGACATTCCTGCAGGTAAAACCTACTTTGGTTCGCCAGCTGGTGATGCTCGTGCCAAAATGAAGGAAGTAGCCGCATTAAAGATGCTTCCTGACCTAATAAAGAAATTGAATGCGTAATATCTTAACAAGTTATTAGCCTTCTCTATCTAAGTTAATATTTTTTTAGTCTAATTAATAAACAAATAGTGCCGAAGATTATTAACTTCGTGCATAAATGAACAACAATTCTGATATGGCCTCTTCATTAAACAGGAATTTATCTAAGCGAATTAAGGATATTAAACTTAATTCCCTTTTGGAAATTACTAAAGCCATTAATCACAACTCCTCTACCGAGCAACTATTACAAATCCTTGAAAATGTTTTAAAAACTGAATTAAGTATTGGAAAATTGGTTTTGTTCCTCAATGAAGGTGGTTGGAAATGTGTATTAAAATACGGTGTTGAAGATGAGTACAGTGAAATAAATGTTGAGAATGAATTATTACCAATTAAAGAAATAAGCACATCTAATTTTTCGGAAGGTAATCTAAGTAAGACATTCGAAATTGTAATTCCTGTTTTCCATAAATCCTTTCCTCTTGCATATGTTTTAATTGGAGATTTAGAAGACAAAGTGGAGCTTAGTCCTACCATTAAACATTTACCATTTGTTCAAACACTTGCAAGTATTATTGTGGTTGCGATTGAAAACAAAAAATTGGCAAAAGAAAATATCCGTCAGGCAGCATTAAAAAAGGAGTTGGAACTTGCATCGGAAATGCAGTCAATGCTTTTCCCTACTTCTCTTCCAAAGGACAATGTTCTTGACACCTCAGCATTCTATTTACCACATCAGGAAGTCGGAGGCGATTATTACGACTTTATATG
>CAIWDF010000228.1 GCA_903911435.1 uncultured Bacteroidota bacterium | reverse complement strand
TTTCAGTCGGACGAGGTGATGAAGAACGCTACACTTATTATATATGACGATAAAGGCCAAAAGGTGAAAACCATCGAGAACATTAACGGTACTCAATGGAACTTAACCAATCAGAATTTTAATTCGGGTATTTATTTTTATCAATTGTTCAACGCCCATCGGTGGTCGGCAAGTGGTAAATTTATTTTTCAATAAACAAAAAAGGAAGGCCATCATCGCCTTCCTTTTTTGTTTATTCACTTGTCATCTTGCTATCATCAGCACGAGCCATTCTAATAGGCCTCGCCAACCACTAACAACCAACCATCCTTCACCAAACTTACTTAGTAAGTGCGTTGATAATATCGTAGCGAGTGATGATATAGGTTTTATCTAATTTAAAATCGCGCACCAACACAGCTGGGTTGGTAGCAGTAATCATACCCGATAAGGAATCGATAGGAGTGGAGCTATCCACAAATGGGAAAGCAGGTTGCATTATACTCTCGATGGTATTATTCTTAATATCGGGGTTGGCCACTATCTTGGCATATAGCGTAGCCTCGTTGAGCGAACCCACGATGCGTTTGTCGCTTGTAACCGGTATTTGCGAAATATCCATTTTGCTCATCAGCTTCACCGCACTCTCAATAGTGTCGTGCGCCTCCACCGTGATGAGGATTCCATTCGTACGTTCGTTCACCAAATCTTTGGCCACAAGTCCCTTCTTATCGAAAAAGCCTTTTTCCATCATCCATTCTTCGTTGAACATCTTGCCAAGGTAACGTGTGCCGTGGTCGTGAAAAATAACCACCACCACATCGGTTTCTTTCAATTCGTTTTTGAGTTGCATAAGTCCCGCCATAGCCGAACCAGCCGAATTACCAGCGAATATACCTTCTTGCTTGGTAATCTCACGTGTCATGATGGCCGCATCTTTATCCGTAACCTTCTCAAACCGGTCGATAATGTTGAAGTCAACATTGGCAGGCAAAAAATCTTCGCCAATACCTTCGGTGATATAAGGGTAAATTTCGTTCTTATCAAATATGCCAGTCTCCTTGTATTTCTTAAACACCGAGCCATAAGTATCAATTCCCCAAATCTTCACGTTAGGGTTTTTCTCTTTCAAGTATTTACCAGTACCACAGATGGTACCACCCGTGCCCACACCCACCACAAGGTGAGTAATCTTGCCTTCGGTTTGTTCCCATATTTCGGGGCCAGTCTGCTCGTAGTGCGCCTGACTATTGCTCAAGTTATCGTATTGATTCGGTTTCCAAGCATTGGGTACTTCGGCCACCAAGCGTGACGACACTGAGTAATAACTGCGCGGATCTTCGGGCTCCACGTTCGTAGGACATACAATCACATCGGCACCAAAAGCACGCAAGGCATCCACCTTTTCTTTCGATTGTTTGTCGGTAGTAGTAAAGATGCATTTATATCCTTTGATGATAGCTGCTATCGCAAGACCCATCCCAGTGTTTCCGCTTGTACCTTCTATAATGGTTCCACCTGGTTTAAGGCGGCCATCTTTCTCAGCATCTTCAATCATTTTCAAAGCCATTCTATCTTTTATCGAATTGCCCGGATTGAAAGTTTCTACCTTAGCGTAAACCGTTGCTTTTACATCTTTGGTGAGGTTGTTAATACGCACCAATGGAGTATTGCCAATGGTTTCGAGGATGTTATTACTTGCTTTTCTGAATTTCATGGTTATCTTGAATTGTTATTGTTGATACGTATAGATTTTGAAAGTTGCGAAAATACGAATATTACTACTAGCTGCTACCAAAAGGGCAGTAAAAAATAGAGGCTACTTGTTTGCAGCCATTAAAAAAGTGAAACCACGATTGATTTAGTTTTTAGTGAGAATATATTTACGAAAGCGGTCGTTTACCTAATTGCGAGCCTAATCGTTGGCATCCATACGGTTCACCGTAAGTACCCCATCCACTTTCCGGAGTTTTTTCATCAACTCCGTAAGGTGATTGGTATCTTGCACAAACACGGTAACTGTTCCCTCGAAGGTACCATCGTTTGTATCGAAATTCAATGAACGCATGTTCACGTTCAGTTCATTCGAAATTATTTTGGTGATGTTGTTCACAATTCCCACTTCGTCAATACCAGTAATTCGGATACCAGCCAAAAACGAAATAAGTTCCTTGCTGGTCCATTTGGCTTTCACCACACGGTAGGCATAGTTCGAAAGTAGCTGAATGGCATTGGGGCAATTCACACGATGTATCTTTATTCCCTCATTGATGGTGATGAACCCAAACACGTCATCGCCCGGAATAGGGCTGCAGCATGGCGAAAGTTTATAATCTATCTTCTGAAGGTTTTCGCCAATCAC
>CAIWDF010000227.1 GCA_903911435.1 uncultured Bacteroidota bacterium | reverse complement strand
CTTGTTCTGTATTTTGTCAGGACTCGTATTCTCATTCGTGCTTTATCGAAAAGATAAATCCATGAGCGAACTTTCTGTGTGGACGGTTCGTACGCTTTCCATTTTTAGATTTTTAGTCATCACGCTGCTTTCTTTCTTTTTGCTTTCTCCTTTTCTTAAATCCATCAATCGCACAGTCGAGAAGCCGGTAATTATTCTTGCTCAAGACAATTCCGAATCGATTATTGTAGGAAAGGATTCATCGTTTTCCCGAACTGAGTACAAAAAGAATCTTCAATCAATGATTGATGAGTTGAATGAAAAGTACGAAGTGCGAACCTATTCATTTGCTGACAAAACAAAAGAAATAAAGTCTGTCGACTCATTACGATTCAACGAAAAGCAAACAAACATTTCCATGTTTTTTGATGACATAGAAAATAAATACACCAATAGAAATGTCGGTGCTCTTATTCTTGCTTCAGACGGATTGTTCAACAATGGAACGAATCCTATATATGCTTCCGATAAATCGAAGATGCCAATTTATACCATTGCACTTGGCGACACGACCGTTAAAAAAGACATCATTTTAGCCAAAGTCAATAACAATCGTCTCGCTTATCTTGGAAACCAATTTACTTTAGAGGTGATTGTAAATGCAAAACAGCTGAAAGGGAAATCAACTACACTTACTGTAAATAAGGGCTCAGCAACTTTGTTTTCGCAAACGGTAAATTTTAATTCCGATAATTTTATTGCCACCATTCCTGTTCTCCTATCGGCAAATGAAGTAGGAATTCAACATTACAAAATTCACCTATCCGCCTTACCCGAAGAAATGAGTAATGCGAATAACGATAGAGGTGTTTTTATTGAAGTCTTAGATGCTCGCCAGAAAATTGTGATTCTATCAGAAGCTCCACATCCCGACATTGCTGCTTTAAAAGAATCAATTGAACTCAATCAGAACTATGAAGTAGAAAGTTATTTAATTGACAATTTTGATAAGCCATTGAAAAAATACAATTTGGTAATCATGTATCAATTACCAACCATAAAAGCTTCAGTATTGAAATTAATTAATGAAATCAACTCAGCTAATGTTCCTGTTTGGGCATTCTCTGGTTCAAGTGTAATTTTGAAGAACGACTTTAAAGGCATTACTGTAAACCAAAAAGCAAATGAGTGTGAAGCGTATTTAGATCAAAATTTCCCATTATTTACCATAAGTGATGAGCTGCGCAAAGCAGTGAAAGGGTTTCCTGCCGTGGCATGCCCTTTTGGAACTTATGGTACCGAGAATGGCAATAATGTTTTGATTTATCAACGCATTGGATTGGTTGAAACCAAAGTGCCATTGATGTATTTTAATACCATCGGAGATAACAAAATGGCTATAGTTGAAGGCGAAGGCATTTGGCGTTGGCGCTTGCAAGATTTTGCTACACACGGAAATCATCGTTTGTTTGATGAATTAGTTTCTAAAACAGTACAATATCTCTCAGCTAAGGTGGACAAGAGTTTCTTTAAGGTGGTAAACAAAAATAACTTCATGGAAAATGAATCAGTGGAAATGGAAGCGGAAGTTTACAATGCAAGTTATGAGTTGATTAACGAACCAGATGTAAACATCAATATCTCTAATTCCGACAAAAAATCATTCCCGTTTTCGTTCAGCAAAACGGCTAATGCATACCGTTTAAATGCAGGTATGCTTCCAGTTGGTGAATATAAATACGAAGCAAAAACTAAGGTTGGTGATAAGATGTATAACCAGCAAGGGTCATTTACCATCAGTCCTTTACAAATGGAATTGGTCAATACGGTTGCCGACCATCAATTGTTATATAACCTATCGAACAAACATAATGGTAAAATGGTGTATCCAAACGACCTTAAAAAACTAGTAACCGACCTCATCGCAAGAGAAGACATTAAGTCTGTTTCATACTCCGAAAAAAAACTTACTGATTTGATTAATGTAAAATGGGTATTTCTACTATTGCTCTCTTTGCTTACCGTTGAATGGTTTTTGAGGAAGAGAAATGGTGCGAATTAACCTTGTTTTATACAAAATTGACATCTATCATAAATTCGAACCACATTATTACCTAATTTTATCAATTATTAGAAAATACATTTTATGCCTACAACACAGTCTTCATTAATTAAAACTAAAAAAGTAACACAATCGAGAATCAGCGAAATCGATTTTAATAATTTGAATTTCGGAAAAGTATTCTCTGATCATATGTTCATTGCCGATTACAAAAATGGAGAATGGGTGGATGCAGAAATTATGCCTTATGGGCAAGTTCAAATGAGTCCTGCTACATCGGCTTTGCATTATGGGCAATCCATATTCGAAGGGATGAAAGCCTATAAGAACGATAAAGGTGAAGTGCTTTTGTTTCGTCCTTTCGAAAACTATAAACGAATAAATATTTCTGCCGATAGAATGGCAATGCCTACTATCCCTCAAGCAATTTTCATGGAAGGTCTCAAGCAATTAGTTAAGCTCGATAGTCAATGGGTACCAACTACCGAAGGAGCTTCCCTTTACATACGTCCATTCCTTGTGGGTACAGATGAGTACATAGGTGTGAAACCTTCTGACGAATATCGTTTCTATATCATCACTGCACCAGGTGGTGCCTATTATACCGAACCAGTAAAAGTGTTGGTTGAAACCAACTTCATTCGTGCGGTTGAAGGTGGAGTAGGCTTTGTAAAAGCTTCAGGAAATTACGGTCGTTCATTATATCCTACTCGATTAGCACAACAACGAGGCTATCATCAAATTGTGTGGACCGATGCGCGCAATCACCGTTATTTGGAAGAATCAGGAACGATGAATTTAATGTTTGTCATTGATGATGTTTTAATTACTCCTCCTTTAGGAGATACTATTTTAGCAGGAATCACTCGCGACAGTGTGCTTACCCTAGCACGCGATTGGCATATGAAAGTTCAAGAAAGAAAAATTAGTATTGACGAAGTAATTGATGCACATAATAGAGAAACTCTACAAGAAGCATTTGGTACAGGCACTGCGGCCACCATTGCGCATATCTCATTAATTGGTTTCGAAGGAAAAGATTATCAATTACCTCCTGTCGAAAATCGTATTTTTTCTCACCGTGTGTCAAAAGAACTTGACAATATCAGAACGGGTAAGGCAGAGGATAAACATAATTGGATGTATAAAATTTAATCAATCATAACATCTTTAAAATAAAAACCCCTGTCTTACTTACGTTCGACAGGGGTTTTCATTTTGTTCAGTTCTTTATCTAAGTTCCAGTAACACTACATTTTCCACATGATGTGTTTGTGGAAACATATCCACTGGCTGCACATTTATTACTTTATATTTTGCATCCAACAATTGTAAATCGCGCGCTTGTGTCGAAGGATTACAACTCACATACACTATTCTTTTGGGTTCAATCTCCAGAATTTTTTTGGTTACATCTTCGTGCATACCAGCTCTTGGTGGGTCAGTGATGATGATATCCGGTTTGCCATTTTCATTCACAAAGTCATTGTTGAGTATGTCCTTCAAGTCCCCTGCATAAAATGACGTATTGGTAATACCGTTCAATTCTGAATTTATTTTGGCATCCTCAATAGCAGCAGGTACGTACTCAACGCCTACCACCTTTTTTGCCTGATGCGCCACAAAGTTGGCAATGGTGCCTGTTCCTGTGTACAAATCGTAAACAATATCAGATGCGGTGATGCCCGCAAAGTCACGCGTCACCTTATACAATTGATATGCTTGTTCAGAGTTGGTTTGATAAAAACTCTTTGGACCAATCTTAAACTTTAGTCCTTCCATGGTTTCATAAATGCTGTCATTCCCTTTAAACACCTTTATGTCGAGGTCGCTGATGGTATCATTCTTTTTCGAATTGATAACAAAATTCAAAGAAGTAATTTGTGGAAACTTTTCTGAAAGGTGATTCAATAGTTTTTCAATCGCTGGTTTGTCCTCATAATGAAACGAAACAATCAACATCCATTCACCTGTTGAGGTGCTTCTGATAATGATATTGCGCAAAAAACCAACTTGTTCTCTCAAATCGAAAAACGAGAGTTGGTTCTCAAGCGCATATTTTTTTAATTCGTTTCTTATCGCGTTCGATGGCTCTTCTTGCAAATGGCAAGTATCAATATCCAATATTTTATCAAACATTCCTGGGATATGAAACCCAAGCGCATTGCGCGTAACCTCATCTTTCCCTTCACCAAAAGCAATGCTCTTATCATTTACCTGTTCTAGCGTCAACCATTTTTTATTCGAAAACGTGAACTCCAATTTGTTTCGATACTTATATGTTTTTTTCGAAGGAATAATTGGTTTTATTTCGGGCAGTTCTATTTTTGCTATTCGTGTAAGCGCATCACTCACTTGCTTTTGTTTATAGAACAATTGAAACTCATACTCCATGTTTTGCCATTTACAGCCTCCACATGTCCCAAAATGGCTACAAACAGGCTCCGTACGTTTGTTCGAATAAGTATGGATTTTTATGGCTTTCCCTTCCCTAAATTTATTTTTTTTTCGTGTTACTTGCACATCCACCACATCGCCCGGAACTGCATCTTTTATAAAAATCACTACTTCATCCATCCTGCCCACAGCCTGTCCATCTGAGCTAGCGTCTATCACAGTGATGTTCTCTAATATTGGTAATACTTTTTTCGTATGTCTCATTATGGCGCAAAAGTAAGTAAAGAAATAGGATTTGCAGCCTCTCCTTACAAAATTCCAAACCATAATACTTGAGCCAAGTCAGCTACAAACTCAATAAATATGCTTAATTTTGTAGTCCAATAAAAATAGTTAGAATGGAAACTTTGATGAATAATAACACAACAGCTCAACAGGCAATGGACCTCGAGAGCAAATACGGAGCACATAATTATCACCCACTTCCTGTAGTGCTCCAACGAGGCGAAGGAGTCTACCTATGGGATGTAGATGGAAAACAATATTTCGATTTCTTATCCGCATATAGTGCCGTTAATCAAGGTCATTGCCATCCTAAAATTGTGGCAGCATTGGTCGAACAAGCCTCCAAACTCACCCTTACCTCACGCGCATTTTACAACGATTGCCTTGGCGAGTACGAAAAATTTGTAACCGCTTATTTCGGCTTCGACAAAGTACTTCCCATGAATACAGGTGCCGAAGGCGTTGAAACCGCCTTAAAGCTTGCTCGTAAATGGGCATACGAAGTAAAAGGAGTAGCCGAAAATGAAGCTAAAATTGTAGTCTGCCGAAACAATTTTCATGGCCGCACCATTTCCATTGTTTCTGCTAGCAATGATCCTGATGCAAAGAAAAATTTTGGACCATTCACCCCTGGAATCATTTCAGTGGAGTATAACAACATCGAAGCACTTACAGCTGCACTCGCTGACAAAACAGTGGCTGCATTTCTTATCGAACCCATTCAAGGCGAAGCAGGAGTGGTAGTTCCTGACCAAGGATATCTAAAAAACTGTTTCGATATTTGCAAAAAAAACAACGTATTATTTATTGCTGACGAAATACAATCTGGTCTTGGGCGCACTGGCAAACGATTAGCTTGCGACCACGAAAATGTTCGTCCCGATATTCTTATTCTAGGCAAAGCACTTTCTGGTGGCACTTATCCCGTATCGGCTGTCCTTGCTGACGACCACATCATGCTTTGCATACAACCCGGACAACACGGAAGCACCTATGGTGGCAACCCTATTGCCTGCAAAGTCAGCATTGCCGCACTCTCCGTGCTTCGCGATGAACAACTTTCCGAAAACTCCGAACGCCTCGGAAAACTATTGCTAGCCCAACTCAAAAACCTGCAAGCCCAATTCCCCGAACTAGTAAAACTTGTCCGTGGCAAAGGCCTTTTCTGTGCCATGGTCATCACCCAACGCAACGGAAACTCCGCTTGGGAAGTTTGCCTCGAACTCGCCAAAAACGGACTCCTTGCCAAACCCACTCATGGCGACATCATCCGGTTTGCACCACCGCTCGTTATCAACGAAAAACAACTTATCGAATGTGTTGCCATCATCCGAAAAACACTAAGCGTTTTCTAACAAATCAATACATTTCACAAAAAAATCCTGCCCTTATTACAGAGCAGGATTTTTTATTCTCCTCCAACAACTAACATCCAACAACTTAAATTAGGGCGTCAACCATTCTGCCTCTTCATTCCCCTTAGCCCCGCTTTCCCTTCCAATCTTTTTCTTTGCCCCGAAGAAGGGCAAAGAAAAAGGATTTCCAGTCCAATCGGGCGCAAAAATTCCCTTCTACTCATTCTATTGCCCAACTTTCCCATAAAATTCACATCCCAAAAATCACTTAAAAATTAACACATATTAACGTATTTTAACAAAAAAACACCCCGAATCCATTTCTACACCACCCAAATTCATTTCTACACCACCCAAATCCATTTCTACACCACCCGAATCCATTTCTACACCACCCAAATCGATTTCTACACCCCCCGAATCCATTTCTACACCACCCAAATCCATTATGACAAGCCCCAAATCGATTTTGACAACCCCCGAATCGATT
>CAIWDF010000226.1 GCA_903911435.1 uncultured Bacteroidota bacterium | reverse complement strand
GTGAAACAGTAAAACCAAATTAACTAATAAAGCAAACACCCCGTTTCGAAGTTCGAAACGGGGTGTTTTGTTTTTTGGAGGAATACAAATGGTTGGACTTTAAATACTTGTTATGAAATTTAAACATGCTAAACAAGTTGTTGATGACGTGGAAGTCCATGCCGAAAGATTTGATTCAACCTTGGATTTGATGCTTAGCAACCGCCTCAATGCATTTTTGTAAGTAAAATGCATCCAGGCGTGCCGCCTGAATACATAATTCTTGGTAATATGTGTTCAGGCGGCACGCCAGCAGATATATTTTATGGTGAAATGCGTTCAGGCGGCACGCCACTATACATAATTCTTGGTGAAGTGCGTTGTGGCGCCACGCCATTAGATATGTTTTTTAGTGAATAATCTGTCTTACTCACCTTTCTTTAATTGGATGGCTTTTAACCTTTTTATTGTGCTAAATTCAACATTGTAAAATTCAATAAAAATAAGGCCTAGCTTTTGCGTTTATTATCGGATGCTAAAGAGTTACGAATATTAGTGATACATTTACTTCAAAAAAAACGATGAAACCAATAATAAGTGTAGAGGAATTAGTACTGTTGCATAATGATGATGTAGTGTTGATAGATGCTCGTTCGGGAGCGGATGCCAGCGCTGAATATAAGAAATTCCATTTGAGGGGTGCTGTGCATATGCATTTGGAGTTCGACTTGGCCATGAAAACCTCGAATGCGGCTCAAGGAGGAAGACACCCTTTGCCTGCTATCGAAACTTTTGCCGACATGCTTGGTGAGGCTGGGGTAACGAGAAATTGTCGTGTAATCATTTACGATGATAAGAATGGGGCGAATGCCGCTGCACGGCTTTGGTGGATGCTAAGAGCCATAGGGCATACTACCGTGCAGGTAATAGATGGAGGGATGGAACATGCTTTGAAAGCGGGGTTTCCGGCTGATGATGAAGTGGTGAAACGCAGTCGCATTACTTCGTATAAAACAAATGAATGGAAATTGCCTGTAGTGACCATTGATGAAGTAGATGGCATGACAAAGGATGAAAACTATGTGGTGGTAGATGTGCGATCGAGAGAGCGATATAGGGGAGAGGTAGAGCCAATAGATTTGGTGGCAGGACATATACCGAAAGCCATAAACATACCATTTACGGAGAATTTGGATGGCGAAGGAAAATTTAAATCGCCACTCGAACTAAAACAAAAATTTGAATTGGCTTTGCATCAAAGGAAACAAGAACAAGTGGTTGTTCATTGTGGTTCGGGTGTTACGGCTTGCCACACCATTTTAGCAATGAATTATGCAGGCATGGATTTTCCGAATTTATACGTTGGCTCGTGGAGCGAATGGTCGAGAGCAGGAAAAGAAATAGCTAAAGGCGAATAATGCGATTAGGCATTATTTATTTTTCTCAACAAATAATTTTGACCAATAAATACACCTGCAGTTCGTATGGCTCCAACCGTAACGCCAAGCACACCATGCAAGTTTAGGTTTTGCCCCGTGAAAAACAAGTTTGGTATTTTGGTGGTTGGCGAAATGAATGTACGGAGAGGGTCTTTATAATCTTTAGCAATACCATAAAGTCCACCATCTCTGGCTCCAATATAATCGCGATAGGTAAGTGGTGTGGCTGTGGTAAACGATTGAATTACATTTTTAAGATTAGGAACTCGCTGAGCTACTAAATTGATTACTTGTTCGGCTTTTTTAAGTTTGAACTCTTCGTATTCTTTACCTCTCGAACCATCATGATTAGGGATAGTGGCAAAAGTATTTTCCCATTTTTTTAATACATCGTATTTCATGTAGGTGAGTATGGTCATGCTTTCAGCATATACATCACTTTTAGATGATTTAGGCACAAACACACAATAGCCATCGGGTCCCATTTCATCGGTGAAACGAATACCCGTCCATACATCATTTCTATTGAAGTGATAGATGTTATAATTGATGTATTTGAACGTGTTTGGTTTTAAAACAATGTCGATGATGAAAGCCGAAGAGCAATTCTCAAGCCCTATTAATCGGTTACGGTAGGCGTTTTTTATTTTGGTTGATTCCAAAATTTCCATCGTAGTGGCAGGATGAATGTTTGAGATAAAGTTTTTGCCTTCAATCTTTTCTCCGTCTTTTAATTCAACATGGGTTACCACACCATCTTTTTCTACAATCTTGGTTACTTCGGCATAATTTCGAATTTCACCCCCATTGGCTTTTATATTTTTGGTAAGAAGTTTTTCTATTTGCGCACCACCGTCAACACATTTGTATGAGCTTTCGATATAAGTGTTGGCAACTAAAGCGTGAACATAGAGTGGCGTTTTTTCGCCATCGCCTGCGTATAAAGGATTAGTGCCACCTAAAACAGATTGAAGGCGAGTGTTTTTTGTGACAGAAGCAATGAAATCGCGAGCATTTACATCAAGGTATTTAGTACCAATAATAGGTGCATCATCTTCGCGAAGTTGATATAAAGGGAAATAATTACATACATCTTGAATAAGATTGGTGTAATTAATTAGTGCTTCTTTTTCGTGTGGAAATTTAATAGCTAATTGTTCGATAAAGTTAGGATAGCTTTGTGCATGCCAATATTCATCGTTGTCATCACCAAAAGTGATTCGATCGAAACCATTTAAATCCAATTTATGCAGTTTCAACTTATCCATTATTCCAAAGTACTTGAAACATTTGTTCAAGTTTTGTCCTTCGTCTAAGCCTCCTATATAATGGATACCTGTATCGAAAATAGCCTTATCACGCACAAATATTTGAAGGCTACCACCCAGTTGACGGTTTTTTTCGAGCACCAATACTTTATAACCTTCTTTACTTAAAATATAAGCACACTCGAGTCCTCCCAGTCCACTACCAATAATAACAATATCGTATTTAGCCATGTTGTAGATTTTTTAATTGTTTCTTATGATGTAAATCACGTTAGAGGTCAGTTTAGTATTATCTATTTTTCGAAAATTAAAATTGTGCTTTTTTACAATATCGATGATGAATGAAGAAGGCACAAATTCTAATTTATTTTTTGTTTTGTTGAACCCTACATTGGTAGAGAAAAACTCGGTGTAGCGGGTACCCCAGTGGCGTTTGTTCATGCTACTGTCAGCATCGCGTATCAACAACATTCCGTCTTGATTTAAATTGTTCAAGCATTTTACAATCAGTTTTTCTTGATCGTGCATTGGCAAGTAATGAAGTATATCGCTAAGAATAAAAGCATCACTTTTAGGGAGCTCGCATTCGGTGGCATCGGCAGCAAAGAAAGAAATGTTCTTGGTTTTCGAAAAACAATTATTAGCAGTGCTTATTTTTTCTTCATCATAATCAGTTCCGATAACAATCCTGTCTTCGCTCATAAAACTTAACATGTAAGGCAAGAAACCATAGCCACAACCTATGTCGGTGATGGTTCCTTTTTTCGGAAGAAGCGATTCAAATAACCTATATTTATCTTCCATCTTTACTTTTATACGCATGTACCACTCCAGAACAGGACCCTTGTAAATGTAATTTTTGGTCAACCGGTTATAATAATAATCCACGGTTTCAATTTCAGTTCTAAGGTTAGCATATTCCTTTTTGAAATACTTACTGATGTTCTTTGTCTTTTCGGAATAATTTAGTCCGAATGATTTATCATCCGCTTTAATACGTGGAAGGTATTTTACAGTAAGTTGACCAGGTTTTAATAAGAAACTATCGTCCTTGCCTTGGATAAATGCATTGCCATGAAAAATAATTGGTACAATATCTGCGTTTAGCTGTTCGGCAATAAAAAATGCACCTTTGTGAAAACGACCAATGTTCACCGTTTCGGAACGAGATCCTTCAGGGAAGATGGCTAATGAGTAACCATCATTAATTAAATCTCTTATTTTTCCTAAGTTTTCTTCATAACCAGCCGCTTTTGGAATAAATCCTCCAAGTCGAACAATAGGACCCATGAATGGAGAATCCCAAACCCAATCGTTTACCATTAGAATTATCTTAGGATTCAACGATTGCATAAGTAGCGAATCGATTACCGAATGGTGATTACAAATAATGACAGCAGGTTTTTCTAATAACTCAAGCTCGGTATTTATCTTTTTCTTCTTCACATGAAGATGCACGTATATCATCGATTTGGTGGCATAGTGTCGCAGTTGATGAAAAATGCGCAACCTCAACTTAAGAGGTAAAGGAAGGGTTTTTACAATGATAAATCCTAATGGGATAAGTGTAAAACATCCAACTGTGAACCAAGCGAAAGCGAAAATAGATTGAAACAAGCTTAGAAAAGTGAATGGTACTCGTTTTTTATCAACACGGTTGGTGATGAAAAATTTGAATAGCGCAGGTTGAATAGTGTTTGAAATGATGATGACACAGAACATGCCAATGATGGTAATCATACCTATCGATTTTAAGGCAGGATGTGAGGCTAAGGTTAATACTCCTATTCCAATGGTTGTGGTGATTGCAGAAATAAAAATCCCTGTTTTGTAGGAGTCTAAATTCTTTTGCCCGGTTTTATATTCATTCATTAATGCATCGGTAATGAAAATGCTGTAATCATCACCCAAACCAAAAATGAAGGTTGAAATGATGATGTTGATGATGTTAAATTTGATGTGGAAAGCACCCATCATTCCTAAGATACATAACCAACTTAGCACCATAGGTACATACGTAATGATGGTGAGTTCGAATCGGCCATAGGAGATGAGTAGCATGATGAGAACAAGCATGGACGAAATACCAAGGATTAGATTGAAATTGTTTTTTATAATTTCAATAAATCGATTGGTGAGAAATTTCTTGTCGAATACAACAAGGTTCTTATTCTCGGCAAATGCATTGTACACTCTGTCCTCGTTTTCGGCAGTAGCCTTTATTACGGTTACAACAGTGGTTTCGTCCTTGTTCTCAGAGATGTAATTATCCAACATTGTTGATTTAAGACCACTGAATGCTGTTGCATTAATTGGCTTATAATCTTTGTCAAGCATTTCGAAAAATCCAGAGAATGCAGCCTCTTTGAACTTAAAAGTCGCAGATTTTGAAATCAATTCTTTTTTAAGTTTCTCCTTTTTTTCAGCAGTCCAATAGGAATTCCAACGTGAGATTCTTTTTTCTTGTTCAGCTTTTGAAAGTAAGATAGTGGAGATGGAAGAATACTTTTTGAGTGCTTTGTCTTTCTCCAATTGATTAAGTGCAGGTAAAGTTTTTTCACTGTTTGCTAAGGCTTCATCTAAGTTTTTACCACTTGAAACTAAGTAGATGCTTTTGAGTGAAACATTGCTGATGTTATTTAAATTCTGTTCGGCTTGTGCTAAATGTTTATCCACATAATTCATCTTCATCATATCAGTTTCGAATTCTACATTTTGAGAAGTGTAGATGGAAATAACCGCTACTACAAGTATACCCCATATGAGGTATTTGTTTTTTTCAAATTTATAGGCTGCAATTTTTTCAACAAAGTTTAGTTTGTGTTCAAGATGTTCAGTGTGTTCAGCCGTTTTTCTTTTTCTCATAAAGTGAGGAAAAATAATTAATGTGAATAGGGCAGCACCCAATAAACTAAATGCTGCGAACATCCCAAAGTCTTGCAATGCTTCTGATTTGATAAATGATAAACCTAAGAAAGCTCCTATTGTAGTGGTGCTGCCAAGGGTTAGTGGAAATGATAAATCCTTGACGGTTTCCTCAGCAGAGTTTGTGTGTTTGAAATGAGTATAGAAATGTATGGTGTAATCCATTGCAATACCCAAAATGATAGAACCTGCACCAATTGCAATGCCTGATATTTCACCTTTATAAAGGTATAATAGAGCTAGTGAAAAGGCCCCACCAAATAGAACAGGTGTAAATATCAGAAAGAAAACTTCGAGGCGTTTGAAGAAGAAACTAATGAATAGAAATAATCCAATGACCGTTATACTCAAGGTGAGCGTAACATCTTTTTTGATTTGAACAGCATTGCCTACCGCTACAGCTGCTGTCCCAAAATATTCGGCATACAATTTATTTTTTGTGAATTGAACATTCTTTGAAATAGCATCGTCCAACGATTTTAACAATTCTGAGTTTTTGGCAGTCTGTGATGATTTTACTTTCGGAGTAATAAAAAACAATAAGTGTTTTTTATCTTTCGTGAAAATGTATCCGTTTTCTAACTCGAAATTATCATCAAATTGTAAACTTTGCATTCTTTTTAATGCATAGGGAGTGACACCGATGGGGTCGCGAAGAATGTTTTTTTTCAAAATCATACTCGCAGGTGAAATTAGAGTTTTGTAATCTTTTTCAAGGGTAGTGTCTAAACGTTCACTTGTTATTAAGTGGTCAAGTGTTTTATAGTCTTTCTCTTCGAGGAATACAGGCAAGTTGTCAATAAATGTCTTGTACACCTCATACATTACATCATCATTCACTTTATACGTTATTTCTTTTACTAGTGAAGTGTCAAATTTTTGAATGGAGGAAACAAGGCTATCTGTAAATTCAATAAGAGCTTCAGGCTCGGCCTTAGCGGTTGAATCGGCCAATGAAATTGTAAGAACAAGTTTGTCGAGGAACTTCGAGTTTTTGAAAATGGAATTTAAGCGTTCTACCTTTGCATCCGTAGGCATCATCTTGGTGATGTCTTCCTCCAGTTTTGTTTTTGAAGCAAAGAATCCAACAAATAAGATAGATGCAATCAAAAGCAGAAAAAAGATCAATCTACGTTTTCGAAGAATGCGATAGAGGTATGTAAAAATTATTGACAATTGTTTGGTTTATTTAATTGATAATGGTTAAAGTAAATGAAAATTCCTTTTCGAAACTAATTTGACTCAACTTCTTTTAAGATTTTTTTGCCAACGAATTTCAATACTATGTATGCCGCCACCCCAAAAATGATGGCCATAATGATAGCGAAAATTACGGATCCAACGATATACTCAAGCAGATGCTGTTTCATGGTTTCTATAGTCAAAGTTTTATTGAATATATTGTCATGTATATCTTTACCCAAAATTAATTGACCCGTTTTCAAACTACCATAAAGCAAAAAAGGAATCATTGGAGGAACGCTGATGTTGGCAGCTAAACCAACAATGGCTTTATTCATTTTCATTAGATGAGCAAAAATAAGTGCCAAAACAAATTGATATCCCCAGATAGGAACAATACCCATAAATACACCAAAAGCTACCGCAACAGACTTTTTGAGAATAGGTTCTGATGAATCTAAGAAATGTTTATGCATGAATGCTCTTATATTTTTTTTGTTGAAGCTTTTAACAAGATGTATTGGTTTGTACCAAGCCAATGCAATCAAAACAAGATAGCTATTCAGAATACTGATGCGGGTAAAATCTTTAAAAGGTCGAAAATGAGAAATGCGTTTTCCTTCTTCGGCATAAAATACTTTTATAGGAACGGGTTCAATATTGATTCCTTTCCAAGCAGCTTTCACCATTACTTCAATTTCGAATTCGTATTTTTTTGTGAAATAACGGGTACCTTTCATTTTCTGAACAGGGTAAAGGCGATAGCCTGATTGGGTATCTGGAAGTTTGATGCCAGTTTGAAAACGAAACCAGAAATTGGAAAATTTATTACCGAAGGTATTTTTCTTTGGCATGTTTTCTTGCTGTAAATTCCTAGCTCCGACTAACAAGGAATCAGGTGCTAAGTCAATTTTGTAAATGAATTGAGGAATGTCATCAGCGTAGTGTTGTCCATCACTATCAATAGAGATGGCATATCGATAGCCTTGTTTCTGAGCCAGTCTTATTCCTTCGCGTAAAGCACTTCCTTTGCCTTTGTTGGGTGAGTATGAGATGATTTGAAGGTTGTTGAATTTTTTTAATATTTCAGAAGTTGAATCGGTTGAGCCATCATTCACAACGATGATTTGACCAGTATAAATCAATACATCTGTTATTACCTTTTCGAGTGTCTGGGAGTTGTTGAATGTTGGTATAATGACGCAACAATTTAACGCAACAATTTTCTTACGGTATTCTTCAATACCAACTTCTATGGTCATTCGGTTGTTCAATTCTTTATCTACAAAGTGCACTGTTTATCTAGGTGTCTTTTAAAGGACTGCAAAATTAACATTTTATTGAGATGAGGATTTATAAGATTGAATAATAATTATGTACTTTTGAACAAAAATTATTGAGAAAACTAAATTAACTATTTATTCAAATGAAATCAAAATTATTATTCCTCTTTTCCTTGTTTTTATTATTAATTATTGTTTGTTCTTTCACTAGTGATACCACTTATTTACTAGGTAAATGGAATATTACTGCAATTGGTACAGCTGATCAAAGTTTGGTGAAGAAAATGAATGCAAGTAAGGACACTACTCAAGGTTCGTTAACCGAACTTTCGAAAATGATGAAGGAAGGCTGTGTATATGAATTTCGCAGTGGTGGCCTATTTAAAGTTACGGACAAGGCTAAAAAGGAAGTTGTTGTAGGTGATTATACTTTGACTAAAGATGGCGAATTGCTCACTTTGATAACGGAAGGTGTTGATGTTGAGTATAAATTGACTAAAACTTCGGAGAAACATATCAAGTTAATCTCCAAAAAAGACGCTTCCACCATGGAATTGAGCAAAAACTAAAGTGTTTTTTGTTGATTTGTCTAAACAAAATTTCCTTACATCTAATTTGTGCTAATTATTGGTGTTCGCTTCGTTTTATCAGTTACTTTTGTGTAACTAAATTCTACAAAATAGATTTAGTTTGTTTTCATAGTTGGGGAGCTCGGTAGGAGTGCTGGGTTCCTTTTTTGGTTTAGATGGAAAAGCCCCCGCAGTGATGCGGGGCTTTTCTTTTTTAGGAGTTTAGTCAAACGAATATCTTCTGTTTTCCTAATTTCTTTATAATCAGATTCATTAAAATAGTTAAGAATGTTTGGAATAGACTTTTAGTATTCCACATTTGTTAACCCCAAAAATGTGATTTTAGGTTAATATCAATTCGTTGTTAAAACAATTCGCTTCCTTAGTGAAGTATTTTGAACACCATTTCTTTGAGTAGTATTCCTTCTGAAGCTGAACCCCGATCGAGACCTTTTGATTTAAGGTCGTAATCGCGGAGATATGAAAAAATGCGTTTTAATTTATTAAGGTCGTAGTTTTTCCCCGCTAGTTTATAATCGTCAACAAAATTAAAAGGGATACCAAGACTTGACATCACAGCTTTTTGAGATTTATCAGGTAAATGATGATAAAGCAGAAGTTTACAAAAATAACCGTAAAGAATAGAAACGGTCATTACAAGTGGGTGATCTTTTTCGTTGGAGCCAAAATAATTAACAATGCGGTTAGCCTTAAGTACTTCTTTTTTACCTATGGCATTTTGCAATTCGAAGATGTTATAATCTTTGCTAATACCAATATTGGCTTGAATCATATCCATGGTAATTTCCGATTTCGGAGGGATATTAATCATCAACTTGTCCAACTCATTTGTTATCTTGCTTAGACTAGTACCAAGACATTCTGCCAAAATTGAACTTGCCTTTGGGCCAATACTAAAACTTTTTCCTTTCAGGTAGTTATCAATCCAGCCGGCTACTTGATTATCGTATATTTTTTTTGATTCGAGAAGTACCGCTTTTTTATCTAAACTCTTGTAGAGTGAGGTCCTTTTATCAACCGATTTGTATTTGTAACAGATGACCAGGATAGTTGATTTTAGAGGATTTTCGAGGTAAAGCTCCAAAGGTAATTTTGCTTTATCTTCATCTTTTTTCTCTTTCTCCTTTTCCTTACCTGCAATGTTCTTAATGCTCTGTGCCTCTTTTACTATGATTACCTGATATTCACTCATCATCGGAAACCTACGAGCAGCACCAAACACATCGTCTGCTGTAATATCACCTCCATAAAGAACAGTTTGGTTAAATTCTTTTTCCGACTCATCAAGAACTTTGTTTTCGATGTAATCAGAAACCATATCAATAAAATAAGGTTCGTCACCCATCAGAAAATAAACAGGATTGTAAATCTTGTTTTTTAAGTCTGACATGATAAGATTGAACTCCATAGCTATTTTGAACTTGATTTTGTGATGCTTATTTGTTGATTAAAAACGAAGATGTTTAACCGTTAATCCATTATTGATAAGCTCATTAAGGGAATCGATACCGATTTTTAGATGTTCATCAACATAGTTTTGGGTCACAATTTTATCACTTTCTATTGTTTTTACTCCTTCTGTTATCATTGGTTGGTCGCTTACAAGTAGTAAGGCTCCAGTAGGAATTTCATTATAAAAGCCAGTGCTAAATATTGTTGCTGTTTCCATATCTATACCCATAACTCTAATTCTGCGAAGATAATCTTTAAATTCTTCATCATGCTCCCAAACCCTTCGATTAGTGGTATACACAGTTCCTGTCCAATAATCTTTGTTGTGATTTCGTATAGTGGTAGAGATGGCTTTTTGTAAACTAAAGGCTGGTAATGCAGGCACTTCGGGCGGAAAATAATCGTTCGAAGTACCCTCTCCTCTGATAGCGGCTATTGGTAAAATCAAATCACCTAACTCATTTTTCTTTTTCAAACCGCCACATTTGCCAAGAAACAGTACTGCTTGCGGTTGGATGGCACTTAGCAAATCCATAATGGTAGCAGCATTAGCACTACCCATTCCAAAATTAATAATGGTTATTCCGTTTGCCGTGGCATTTGGCATAGGCATATCTTGTCCGTTTACCTCAACATTGTTCAATTTCGCAAACATTTTCACGTACTTGCCGAAATTAGTTAACAAGATAAATTTTCCAAACTTATCAAGCGCTGTTCCTGTGTAACGTGGTAACCAATTTTCGACTATTTCCTCTTTTGTTTTCATAATTTCACTTTAGGTAAGTTGACAAATATACAAATAACATAAAGTTTTGAACCTAAAAAATAATTTTGTTGCAAAACTATGATTGGTAACCTAAAAATTTCGTACTTCGCAGTTAATGGAAATGCTCAATCTACCGCCATATACTTTTAAACTTAGAGAAAATGGAAATCAAACAGAAATATTTGATTCGTTTCGCAAAAAGTATATAGTACTTACACCTGAAGAATGGGTGAGGCAAAATTTCCTCCAGTTTTTGGTGCAAGAAAGAAGTTTCCCTGCGGCATTAATAGCGGTAGAGATCGGTTTGAAATACAATCGTCTCAATAAACGTGCAGATATATTGGTGTATAATAAACAAGGTAAACCATATTTATTGGTTGAATGTAAGGCTCCAATGGTAAAAATATCTCAAGACACTTTTGATCAGGTGGCACGATACAACATGGCGTTTGGAGTAAAATACTTGGTGGTAACTAATGGTATCAATCATTTTTGTTGTTTGATGGATTACGAAAATAGCACCTACCAATACATCGAAAACATCCCGATATTTGAATGGTAAAAGGGGAAGGTGGTTGTAAAAAAACAGTCTCGGTTTTCTCAACAACGATATGTGGAAAATCAAAAAGGAAAGAATCGAACATTCAACATCATTAATTACTATCTTTGAAAAATGGAATTTTCAGCAAAACAAATAGCTCAATTATTAAACGGAACAATAACAGGTGTCGAAAACGTTATGGTTTCGAGTCTTGCCAAAATTGAAGAAGGTAAAAAAGGTAGTCTTTGTTTCTTATCGAACACCATGTATACCAATTATGTTTACGAATCGGACGCTTCGGTAATTATTCTTAATCATTCGGTGGTGCTCGATAAGCCAGTAAAGCCAACGCTTACAATCATCAGAGTGGAAGATGCATATGGAAGCTTTGCCAAATTGATGGAGATGTATTATGAAACCATACAAAACAAAAGGGGTATTGAACAACCTTCTTTCATATCATTAACAGCTAAAATGGGTGCGAACTGTTATGTTGGTGCATTCGCTTACATTGGCGAAAATGTGAAAATTGGTGACAATGTGAAAATATATCCACATTGTTACATTGGCGATAATACCACGGTTGGCAATGATTGTACGTTCTTTTCGGGTGTAAAAATTTACCATGAATGCGTGATTGGTAACTCCTGTACCGTGCATGCAAGTACCGTAATAGGTAGTGATGGATTTGGCTTTGCACCCAATTCAGAAAACAATTATAAAAAGATACCACAAATTGGAAATGTAATTATTGAAGACCATGTTGAAATTGGCTCCAACACTTCCATTGATAGAGCAACCATGGGATCAACTATTATTCGCAAGGGAGTAAAGATGGACAACCTTGTGCAGATTGCTCATAACGTTGAGATAGGAGAAAACACAGTGTTAGCAGGAGGCGTATTTGTTGCAGGTTCATCGAAATTAGGAAAAAACATCATGATTGGTGGTCAAGCAGGAGTGGTGGGCCATATTAAATTGGCCGATGGAGTGAAGGTTGCTGGTCAATCGGGTGTAGGGTCAACAATTGAGCAAGAAGGCTTGGTGGTGCAAGGCTCACCTGCATTTGCCATTGGCGATTATCAACGAAGTTATGTTTTATTCCGTGGTCTTCAAAAACTCAACGACCGCATACGTACCCTCGAAAAAGAAAGTAAAAAGAATAATTCACCTGAGTGAAATTAATATGGAATAAGTCTATAATTAGTTACTACTCCATCCTCATTTATGACAGAAAAAAAATTTATCGACATAGATAAAATATTAAAAGAAAAAGCACCAACTCTTAAAAAATGGTTACCTCGTTTTTTGCTCAACTGGCTGAAACGAAAACTGCATGTGGATGAAATCAACCAAATCATGCATGAAATAAAAGATTATCATGGTATAGATTTTAATAATCAATGTATCGAAAAGCTGGGGGCGAAGGTAGTTTCGAGGCATTCGCATTTTATACCAAAAGAAGGAGGAATCATACTTGCTGCCAATCATCCATTAGGAGGACTTGATGGAATGGCATTTGTAAAAGCTATTGGCGAAGTGCGTCCTGATATTCATTTTGTGGTGAACGATGTATTGAAAAATTTAAAGAACTATGGTGATGTGTTTATAGGAATCAATAAAATTAAATCCACTTCACCTACTTCGTTGAGAACTATCGAAAGTGTATTGGTGACTGATGAAGCGGTAGGTTTTTTTCCTGCTGGACTCGTGTCGCGAAAACAAAATGGATTGATACGCGATTTAGAATGGAAAAAAAGTTTTGTTACTCAGGCCATTGACCACAAACGCCAAATTGTTCCTGTGTTTATTGAAGGAGAAAATTCGAAGTTCTTTTATCGCTTTGCCAATTTCCGTAAAAAAATTGGTATCAAAGCGAATCTTGAAATGCTTTTTCTTCCGGACGAGATGTTCAAACAAAAAGGACATACCATTAAAGTTCATTTTGGTAAAGCGTTCGATGCTGCTATTCTTGATAATCGCATGTCGCATAAAGCTTGGGCAGCGCACATTAAACAATATATTTATTCTGAGGAATTCAGAAAAGGGATTTCGTTCGAAGATTACATTCGAAACTAAGTTACTCGTATTTCACATCTTCAAACCAAAAAGTACTTCTTATTTATTCACACACATTTATTCTTTAAAATAATTTGTGTGCTCAGAATTATTTTTCGAAAAAGAAATAAAAATCAAAACAAAGTGTATTTTTGATTGTTATAAAATTAAACAAGCCAAATGTATGAAAAAAACAAAACTCCTCACAGCATCTTTATTCATTATTGTATTATCCAGTTTCACGACATTACAAGCTAAAACAAATATGGAAAACCCCAAAACATCCATTAAGGAAGAAAATGTTAGGTATATGCTCGACACCCTTCACATGAAGGGTTTTGTGGCGTACAATTCGTCAACAGTAAACAAACGCCCAATTGTTTTAATTATTCCGGAGTGGTGGGGAATTAACGACTATGCGCTCAGTCGTGCTAAACAATTGGCCGAACTTGGTTATTTAGCCATGGCCATCGATGTTTACGGAAATGGCACCATAGCGGAGGATCCTACTACTGCGGGACAAATGGCAGGTCCTTTTTATCAAAATCCTCAACTAGCCAAAGCTCGATTTGAAGCAGCTCTTGCCAAAATAAAAACTTATGCCATGGCCGACACCACTAAAATCGCTATTATTGGTTATTGTTTTGGAGGAGGAATGGCTTTAAACATTGCTCGTTTGGGTGAAAACCTAAGAGGTGTGGTTAGTTTTCATGGTAGTTTGATGGGAGTACCTGTTGATAAAAAAACATTAAAGGCCGATATTTTGGTTTGCCATGGTGAGGATGATAAATTTGTGAAGGCCCAAGAAGTGGCTTCTTTCAAAAAATCGTTAGATGAAATAGGGGTCAAGTATACTTTCAAATCTTATCCAAATGCTACCCACGCATTCACTAATCCGAATGCTACCGAAAAAGGAAAAAAATATAATATGCCCATTGCTTACAATGCTGCTGCGGATGTAGCTTCGTTTAACGAGATGAAGTTGTTTCTGACAAAAATATTTAAGTAAGATAAACGAATAAAAAAAGCGGTACAACTTGTACCGCTTTTTTTATTCGATCATTAATTTTCCGACACGCATCATGCCTTGGTCGTGTAAGAGTTGAACAAAGTAAATTCCTGCCTTTAGTTTTTCTCGATTGATTATTACGGACGTAGATTTAACCGATTTTATTTCTCTTGCCATCTTTCCTAGCGCATCGTAGAGGAAAATATCTGGATGAAGCTTCAAGATGTCGTTACTTAATTGTATTGTAGTTGATTCGTTCATAGGGTTAGGAACCATTGATATTTGAGTAGAAGCAAGGCTCCATGTGTTTATTCCAGTAGTAGGGCTCACAGCTATTTGTATAGTATCGATGTCGTCAGGCACTATACCTGGACTGCAAGGTGGACCACCATATCCAACATTTAAGGTAAGCCTGAAACGATGAATGCCTGCCGATAAGTATCCAAGATTGAAGGTATCGGTGGCGCCACATATCACCGACAACATACCTACACAATGTTCTGCCGAAGCCTCAATATCATTGCCACTGGCGTAAAACGAAGTATTGAACACACTGCATCCTCCAGAGGTGAACATACATTCGGCATACACTTTTACATAATCATTGGTTGTAGGAGATGAAGGTGATAAAGTGAGATTGATAATACTTGCTTGTGAATAAATTTCATTCGCTAAAAGTACTAGTGTGAAAATAATAAGAACTTTTTTCATAACGATAAATTTTGATTGAATACAAAAATAGGTGTTTTAGTTTCAAGTTGATAAACAATGTATGGAAGATTGATAATTTTTCTATTGACATTGAGAAAGTGAGAATCTGATAAGACACTACAAGAATCGTTATAAAAACGAATTAAGAATAATAGTCGAAGATGAAATGGTGAGGATAAAACATAGGCATAACACCTGATACTATACGGCAAAACATATAACAAACATAGGCATAATGCATAATTCTATATGGCATAATGCATAATTCTATATGGCAAAATGCATAACAAACATAGGCATAACACCTAATACTATACGGCAAAACACCTAATAAACATAGGCATAATGCATAATTCTATATGGCAAAATGCCATATAGTAAATGGTATAATGCATAATAAACATTAGTTCAATTTCCAATTTATTTAATAGTGTAAGTTTTGCTACCTTTGGTCGTTATAAAAAAAGAACACAATGGATAAATTTAAAACCATCACCAACCAAACCTATCAAGGTACTTGGAAAAGCTTGCCTACAAAACTTTTTCCGAATTACAATGGTAAAGTATCTATAAATACAAAGGAAGTTACACTGTTATTGTTTGTAAACGATCAACGTAAATACAAAATCTCTTTTGATGCCACAACCGAATGGAATGCTGAATATCTTTGTTTCAAGGGCGATGCGAACTTTTACGTGAAATCGGCCAACGAAACAGAACTGGTGTTCGGTGAGTTTAAGGTTGCCAACAATCCTGACAAAGGATTTAAATGGGAAATGAAATTCGAAAGAATAGTATAATGAAGATCAAAATTAGAAATTGGAGCAATAACGTTCAATCACATCCTGATAATCAAACTAATTATTCTTCCCGATTTGTCCATCAACAAACAATCAGAAGTCAATAACTAAACCACTAATGACTGCACAAAAAAACAATCCGCTTCATGGTATCACACTCGAACAGGTATTAAATTATTTGTTACAAACCAAAGGGTGGGACTAT
>CAIWDF010000225.1 GCA_903911435.1 uncultured Bacteroidota bacterium | reverse complement strand
GGATAAAAGAAAAAAGAAAGGCGGCTTTGCCGCCTTTCTTTTTTCCCTCCCTTAATAAATATAGCCTGTCATTCCGAGCGCAGCGAGGAATCTCATCCAATTTTGCAGAATGGTAATTGTTCAATTATTCTATTGCCTATTCACTATTCACTATTCGCTATTGCCTATTCAATCACCTCTACTAGGTAATTGGTTTCGTTTACATCGCTTAGGTTTTTGATGATGAGGAAAGTTCCTGCGAGGTCGCCAAGCGTGGAAGCCTCAACGGAGAAGGTTTTTCCGGGTTTCACTTCGTGATGAAGAGTAGGATCATCGTCAGGATGAGCCACAATGTAGATGATGAAACTTGCATTGGTGCTGGTATTGCGGCCTTTAAGTAGTTGAGTGTCGCCAAAGGCTTCGTTCGAAAGGGTCTTTTTGGTCAATGGTGCAAGGCTTCCGGTAAACATTTCGTGTTTGTGATGTGTTACGTTGAATAGTTTATTAAAATCGAAATACACCGCAGTTTTATCATCATCGCCATCGTATTTGGTCCATAAAATACCCAAAGCTTTTTTCATTTTATTGTTCACAGCTATCATGGCAGGGGTGCGTCCTTCGCGGCTTTCGTCCACTTTTCCCATTTGTTCTTCTTGCACTTGGCGGCTGGTGGTCCACATGTTTTCGAAGCTTTGCAAAAGGCTGGCAAGGTCGGTGCCAAGTGGTGTGGCGTAAGTTACTGCCACATCGTGCACACGTTTGGTAAGCATGGGCATCTTTGTTTTGCTCGGACTGGTATAATCGCTCACTGGGTTGGGGTAAAACTCAAGATAACCTTCCGAGTTGCGGCCTCCCAATTTATCGGCTATTACGTCAGCTTTTTCGCTCATGGTTTTGCTAAACAGGGCCACCACTTGGTCGTTCGTTCGGGTTTTGTTTTTCTGAATATTGGTTCCTTGGTCGATGTTGCCAATATCGTTATCAAGGTCAAGGATTACCGCTTTTAGTTCGGCAATAATGTCATCAAACTCGCTTGCCGTGTTGAAGGCTATGAGTTGAACCAAAGTGTAGTGCGCAGTGTCGCTAAGGCGATCTGGGGTGATGTGTACATTTATAAAAAATGTAGTTAAGAGTTTTTCAAAAAATGTCATGGCATTATGGTATTAGTTAATAATTATTATTTATTTTAAAGTTAATTTCAATCAAAAGCTTGCTGTTATTGGTCATGGATGGCATTTCAAAATTTGGCGAGCCATAAAATACGTCTTGGAGCCCTTTTCAAAATTTGAAGAGCCATAAAATACGTCTTGGACGCCTTTTCAAAATTTGAAGAGCCATAAAATTCGTCTCGGAGCCCTTTTCAAAATTTGAAGAGACATAAAATACGCAACCCACCTTTCCGCAAAAAATACGAAAACGCGCGAAATCCTGTTTTACGGATTACCGAAAACAAAAACAGCAAAATTCATTCAAAGAACAATTGCCTTACAAAATTTTAATTGAAATTACTTACTTGTGCTAGAAAACTCTTTTTCGATGCATTAAGAAACTTCAATTGAGCAAGGCTCGAAACCCCTCCACTAATCGTCTACCTATTTTATTACAATGCAAATATACAAATTTTTGAAATATGCAAGTCTTTTTTATGTTAAATTTGTGGGGTGAGATATGAGATATGAGATATGAGATTTAGGATTTGCGAGCCTTTGTGTCTTCGAGCCTTTGTGGCAAATATTAACTAATAAGAATGAAAAAAATAAAACAAGCAATACTGTTTTTGGTTTTAATTCAAACCCATTCGTTCGCACAAGTAAACCTTGTTCCTAATCCGAGTTTTGAAACCTATTCACAGTGCCCTGATAATGCCGGCCAATTAGATAGAGCAACGCCTTGGTTTTCTCCTACGTATGCGAATGGAGGAATTGGGGCTAGCACGGATTATCTAAATAGCTGTTCTGCTTTTGGATTCGCGAGTTTGCCTACTAACGCATTTGGTTTTCAATATGCTCATACAGGATTAGCTTACGTGGGTTTTGAACCATTTGACAATGATCTCCAAAGCCCTGGATATAGAGAATACCTTGAAGTTAAATTGACAGATAGTTTAATAGTTGGGAAAAACTATTGTATTAGTTATTATGTTTCATTATCAGAAATATCGAAATTCGCTATTGGTTCTTTAGGCATGTATTTCTCAACCGACACTTTACATAGTTTTGGGCAAAACAATGACCCAATACCCGTGATACCACAAGTGGAAAATACAGCAACGAATTATTTAGCAGATACCATGAATTGGATGTTAGTGCAAGGCAACTATATGGCAGCGGGTGGAGAACGGTTTATTGCCATTGGTAATTTTAGAGATAATGCTTCTACTCCTTTTATTTTAGGAGGAGGGAGCTCTACATCATGGGCAGCTTATTATTATATAGATGATATATCGGTGGTGCAATGTAATGTGGGAGTGGAAGAACTAGCCGAAGCAACAATAAACATAATCCCCAACCCAGCCACTAATCAATTCACAATTGAGAATTCACAATTAAGAATTAATTCCATACATATATATAATGTATTAGGTGAAGAAGTGCTAAGGCTAGAGCGAATAGTGACTAGCGAAAAGGCAATAGATATTAGCACCTGGAAAGCAGGTGTATATTTTGTAGAAGTAGAAACGGAGAAAGGAATAGTGAGGAAGAAGGTTGTGAAAAGTACAATGTATTAAGTACAAAGTATTATGATGAAGTACTAAGTACAAAGTATTATGATGAAGTACTAAGTACAATGTATTATGATGAAGTAATAAGTACAAAGTATTATGATGAAGTAATAAGTACAATGTATTATGATGAAGTATTAAGTACAATGTATTATGAAAACAGGATTTAGAATTTCATCTTTGTGCCTTTCTGCCTTCGCGGTAACTTGCCAACAAAAAAAAGGAGATTGCTCTTTCGAACAACCTCCTTTTATTATTTACTCAATAATAATTACCAAGCTATTTCACTAACTTTCTAGTTTCGGTACTGTGGTTCGACAAGTCGACAATACGAACAAAATAAACTCCATTGCTGAATTTATCGAAATCAGTTTTTAAAGTGGTAGCGCCTGCACTTATTGCATGTTTGGAATCTATCACTTTGTTTCCATTCACATCAAAAACCATTATTTCCACCTCTTTGTTTACATCCGAAAGGATATCAACATTGAAATATTCGGCCGAAGGATTAGGATATAAATCGGAGAACGAATTGATGGTAGATGCCTGCTCGGTGGAGGTTTCAATAACAATAGGGCTTAAGCAAGTAGTTACCGCGTACGATACCTGAGCACTAGTAGCACAACTATTAACCGCAGCTACTTTTACCAACGAACCCGTAGGCGTAGTAATCGCAAAATGCACTGTCACGCTGCTTGTTCCTTGCCCACTGGTAACCGAAGCACCTGCAGGCACCACCCAAGTGTAAGTACTTGCATTAGGCACCTCCGCAGCAATGGTGTAAGGCACCGAATTGCCAGCCGTAATATCGTCACAGATGCTGTTGTTTCCGGTGATGGTAGTAGCAATAGGAAGCGTTTTAGTTACCGCTAAAGCTCTAGCAGCGCTACTTCCGCAACCAGCATTCGATTTGCAAGTAACACTACCCGCCACTGCATTCGAAGCAAACATCACCCCAATATGCGTAGTGCCTTGTCCCGAAATAATACTAGCACCCACAGGTACTGTCCATGTGTAAGATGTAGCCACAGCAACTGCTGCAATGGTATACGAAGCCGAATCGACCGAACCAGCATACCTGCAAATAGCCGTAGGGCCTGTTATAGCAAGCGGAGCAGTAGGAATGGTTTTAGCAACCACTACCGATTTCAACGCACTTCTTCCACATACCACACACGATTGTACCGAAACACTACCCGTGGTGTACGTTGGTGGGAAGAATACCGAAATAGAATTGGTTCCCCAACCCGAAAGAATAGTAGCCGTTGCAGGAACTACCCAATGCAACGAATCGATTCCCGCCACAGCGGATGCAGTGTAAGTAACCGGTGTGCCTGACGAAGCAGCAGCACAAACATTGGTAGCACCCGAAATAGTAAGCGGAGCAGCAGGAATTGTTTTCAGTACCGATAATGTTTTTGCTACGCTATTTCCACAAACAGCAACCGATTGAACAGAGACACTACCCGAAACATAAGCAGGAGCAAAAGTTACGGTGATGGAATTGCTTCCTTGTCCCGAAACGATAGTTGCATTAGCAGGCACAGCCCAATTGTAACTTGTAGCATTGGCAACTGCCGCTATGCTATACGTTGCTGGCAATCCCGAATTAGAATAAGTACATACATTGGTAGGACCTGTTATTGCTACTGGAGCAGCAGGAATTGTTTTCAGTACCGATAATGTTTTTGCTACGCTATTTCCACAAACAGCAACCGATTGAACAGAGACACTACCCGAAACATAAGCAGGAGCAAAAGTTACGGTGATGGAATTGCTTCCTTGT
>CAIWDF010000224.1 GCA_903911435.1 uncultured Bacteroidota bacterium | reverse complement strand
TATTTTAAACCGGATAGTATAATGGCGCGTGTAATTAACAACAACGGAATATACATAGAAGACCATCAACCAGTCGTTACAGCTCGTAATCGTTCATTTAGATATGGAGATGCATTATTTGAAAGTGTTCGAATTTCAAATTCTCGACCTCAGTTTTTGAAAGAGCACATGCATCGATTATTTGCTGGAATGAAAGTGTTGAAAATGGAAATGCATTATGAATTTTCCGAAACTTTCTTTGAGCATGCTCTACTCGATTTAGTACAAAAAAATGGCATTACTTCAGATGCTAGAGCACGTATCACGGTGTATAGAAATGAAGGTGGACTTTACACTCCTGACGATAATACCGTTTCTTATTTAATTGAAGTCAACCCTTTGGAAGAAAAAGGATATTTGTTAAACCCGAAAGGGTATACCATTGATTTGTTCAATGATTTTAAAAAGCAACAAAACACTTTGTCCTCAATTAAATCTGCCAATAGCATTATTTATGTAATGGCAGGGATTTTTAAAAATCAAAAACAATTGGACGATTGCATTTTGTTAAATGACCAGAGTCATATCATCGAGAGCATTAATTCCAATATCTTTGCTGTGAAGAATGGAGTGCTTTATACCCCTCCAATTATAGACGGTTGTGTGGATGGAGTAATGAGAAAGAAAATAATTGAGATTGCTCAAGCCAATCGAATTGCAGTTTACGAAATATCAGTAATGCAAAATGTGTTGTTGGGCGCTGACGAATTGTTTCTTACCAACGCTATTCATGGAATAAGATGGGTGGTGGCCTACAAACAAAAGCGCTATTTTAATAATACTTCAAAGAGATTGATTGAAAAACTCAACGAATTAGTTGCACATAATAATAATACATAAATATTTTGTCATGCGAGTAGATTATAAAAAACACAAATTAGAGGAGGAGGATGTAAATAAAAACCCGATTTTTCAGTTCGAAAAATGGTTTCAGGATGCGAAAGATGCTAATGTTCACGAACCTTACGCCATGACCTTAGCAACTGCTAATAAAGCAGGACAACCTACAGCAAGAATTGTACTCATGCGAAAGTTTGATGAAAAAGGTTTTGTTTTTTACACTAACTATTTAAGTAGAAAAGGAAATGATATCCTCGAAAACCCTAAAGCTGGATTGCTTTTCTTCTGGCAAGACCTCGAAAGGCAAGTGCGCATTGAAGGTGTGTTAGAAAAAGATACAGAACAAGAATCGGACATGTATTTTCAATCACGACCTCACGAAAGCAAAATAGGAGCATGGACGTCTGAGCAAGGCAAAGTAATAGCTAATAGAAAGGTTCTTGAAGAACGCTTTCTTGAATACTCAGAAAAGTATCCTGACGAATTTGTTCCACGACCACCACATTGGGGAGGCTATTTATTAAGGCCTACAGCCATCGAATTCTGGCAAGGTCGCCCTAGTCGACTTCACGATAGAATATTGTTTACACTCGAAAACTCGGTTTGGAAAATGGAACGATTAGCTCCTTAAATAAATTAACTAAACAAAAAAAGTCCCTTTGTGAATTTTACAAAGGGACTTTTTTTTAATAATTTGATAAATTATTCAGCTTTTTTAGCAGCTTTTTTAGGAGCCTTTTTTGGAGCTGCTTCCTTTTTTTCTTTTACAGCTTTAGGAGCTTTGGGAGTTGTTGAAGCAACTGCTTTTGTTTTTTTTCTAGGTCTTGACACACCGTAAGAACCCATTGTTATTTTGCCTTTACGGCTTTTTTTATCACCTTTTCCCATAATATTATTGTTGTTTATTTAATTAATTTGGACACAAACGTACGTTAATTTTAGATAATAACAAAACTTCATTCCTTTATCTTTACCTTCGAGTTTTCTTTTCTCAATAAAAAATCCTTCTCGATTAAGTCAACTTTGCGGATGCTATTTCTCAACCACTTTAGCATGAGTTCGTCCATTTCTTCGTTATTTAAATGCCAATTGAAATCAGCCTTGTGTAATTTCTCGACTAGTGTACGTAAACACAATGCTGCAGACACAGAAATGTTGAAACTCTCGGTAAAACCATACATCGGAATTTTTACAAACTCATCCGCTTCTTGCAACACCGTTTCGGAAATGCCAGTTAGCTCCGTACCGAAAAACAAGGCCAATGGTTTATCAATCGATAGCTCATCAATAGTGCATACATTCTCGTTTGGCGAAGTTGCAATGATGCGGTATCCTTTTTCTTTCAGGTTTTTAATACACGCTAGTGAATTGTTTTCTTGTTTTCGATATTTGTGAAGATTCAACCATTTTGGTGAACCCATTGCTATGTCTTTATTAACCGTATACGCATTTTTGTTTTCGATGATGTGAATGTCTTGTATACCGAAAATATCGCAGGAACGCAAAACAGCAGAAGCGTTATGAGGTTGATAGAGGTCTTCTAAAGCAATGGTGATATGCTTTGTTCTATACTTTAATACTTCGTCAAATTTGGCTCTTCGGGTTTCTGAAACAAATTGAGTTAAATGGTTTATGAGTTCTAAGGTCAATGGAAAATGCGTTATAAATTCTTGCCAAAGGTATAAAGTTTTATCTTTTGAAGTCGTTTTCGCGCAAATGTGAAAACGAAAAGCAGGACAAGTGCCCTGCTTTTCGTTATGTATTTAATGAAAGTAAAACTAACTAAAATCCCTTTGGTAACTTAAGTTGAGGGTTTTTAGGAAGATTTTTTACAACTACTTTTTTGAAAGCATCTTCTTGCGCCTTATAGTCTTTTTGCAACACTTCAATGGCTTCTAGTTGAGTAGAATTCGGTTTCGCTTCCATGCCACAGAAGTTGCCATACAAGGATGAAACCTTTTCTCGAATTCTTTCTTCGTCAGCAAATATCGATTTCTTTTTAGTGGCCATTAATTCAGTTTTTACTTTTTGCAATTCGTCATAAAAGGTTTTGGCATTTTTGTTTTTCGAAAAGGCTACGGTATCCACTTTCAATCCTGTTTGATATAGATTGATACTATCAATGGTATTGGTGAGCGTACCGTACAACGATTGCAATTGCATCGCTTTTTCGTAAACCAATTTTCTGTCTGCTTCGGATAAATCTTTATTTGTTTTATCATGAACACAATTAACCGAACCCATGTATTCCTTATCTTTTACTATTAGTTTAACGCTGTATTTTCCTGGTAATACCATTGGTGCGGTAAATCCTGCTCCATCCATTTTAGTACTTCCGGCAGCTACTCGAGGTGGCACACTTCTTAAATTCCAACCCACTTTATTGATTCCTTTTCTCACCGTTCCAGGAATTGATTGAACCAATTTGTTTTGTTCATCATATATTTCAACAGTTACTTTTCCCGAGCTTAATCGTTGCTTTAAGTAATAGTTGATGGTTGGATTTGATGCAGGATTCCCTGTTCCCCAGCCGCCTGATACTTCGGGGCCTCCCCAACCAAATTTGCCATTGTACAAGGTCATATCAGGGGTAGGGAATAAATACACATCCTTCTCAAGTAGTTCTTTCGACAAGCTACTGATTGGGCGAATGTCATCTAATATAAATATCCCTCTTCCGTGTGAGGCAATGATTAAATCATGAGTCACGGGGTGAATTTGAATGTCACGAACCATTGCATATTCAGGAATATTATTCTTCATCCTGAACCAATTTTCACCGCCATCGAGTGTGGCAAACAAGCCCATCTCTGTTCCTAAGAACAATAGATTTTTGTTTTCGAAATCTTCTTTTATTTTATGTGCAAATCCTGTAAACTCAATACTGGTAATGCGTTTCCAAGTTTTCCCTAAATCAGTACTTTTGCCAAGATAGGTTTGGAAATCTCCATACATATGATTTTCGAAGGTAGCGTACACTGTGTTTTTATCGTATTGCGAAGGTTGTATGCTACTCACCCACGATTGTGCCGCTATACCTGCTTTGGCAACATTGGCCGATACGTTGGTCCAAGTGTTTCCTGCATCCAATGTGTATTGTAAGTTTCCATCATCAGTTCCCGCCCAAATCATATTCTCGTCAAGCGATGATTCGGCAATGGTGAAGATGGTGCAATGATTTTCGGCCGAAGTATTGTCTTCGCTCAAGCCTCCGCTATCTTCTTGTTTTTGTTTGTTCTTATCATTGGTAGTAAGGTCGGGCGAAATGCGTTTCCAGTTTCTTCCCTGATCAATAGATTTATAAAGGTACTGACAGCCCACGTATAAGTTCTTTGGATTTTTAGCTCCAGTAAGCAAAGGTGTATTCCAGTTCCAACGTAATTTAGTGGTTTCTTCTTTCGATGTTTTTTGTGGCTGAATAAATTCCGATTTCATGGTTTTTATTTCGCTTCTATACATGTTTCCTCCTTGATATTCGGAGTAAACCGTTTTTCCATCGGCATCAGGTATGGTCCAGAAACCATCGCCACCACCAACACGGTCCCAATTGCCATTGCCTATTCCACCTGGAGAAGCCGATGGTGCCATCCAACTTCCGTTGTCTTGCAATCCTCCGTAAACGTTATAAGGTTCTTGCATATCATAAGCCACGTGATAAAACTGTCCTACTGGCAAGCCTTGATTGAATTGCCAATTGATACCTCTGTCTAAACTAACATACAACCCACCATCTGTACCAACATACATGATGTTCGTATTCGAAGGGTTTATCCACAAGGCATGCATGTCGCTGTGTACCCAAGCGGCATCGTAACTAGCATCGGTAAATGAATACCCGCCATCGCTACTATAGGCAAAATTGAACGCTGGGCGATACACTCTTTTCGGGTCTTTTGGGTCGATTGCGATGGTAGAAAAATAAAAAGGTCGAGCTGTTACATTCACTGTGGCACTTTGGCTTTTCCAGTTTTCGCCTGCATCTGACGAGATGTATAATCCAGTGGTGGTGCTTTCAACAATGGCTATCATTTGTTTCGGGTCGCTAGGAGCAAGTGCAAGGGCAATACGACCAAACGGTTTGGTTGGCAATCCGTTTTTTATTTCTCGCCAAGTTTTTCCTGCATCGGTACTTTTGTACAATCCACTTCCTTTGCCTCCCGAATCGAAACTAAAAGGTGTACGTCTGAATTGCCACATGGATGCAAACAAGATGGAAGAATTACTTGGGTCCATCACAATGTCGGCACAACCGGTTTTATCATCAATGAAGAATATCTTTTCCCAGGTATCGCCACCGTTTATTGATTTGTACAATCCTCTGTTTTTACTATTGCTCCAAAGTGGTCCCGGAACGGAAACATAAATGATATCGGGATTTTCTGCATCTATTACTATTTTAGAAATGTGTTCCGAACTATCCAAACCAATCTTTTTCCAGTTGTCGCCTCCATCGGTGGTTTTGTAAATACCATTACCGTACGACACCGAGTTGCGCATATTGCTTTCGCCTGTGCCAGCATATACTATGGCTGGATTTTTTTGATTGATGCCTATGGCTCCTATCGATTGGCAATACTTGTCGAACATGGGTTTGAACGATGCTCCTGCATTGGTCGATTTCCATACACCACCACCTGCGGTGCCGATGTACATGGTTTTTCCTTGGTCGCTAATTACGCCTTCGATGGCGGTTATTCGGCCACTCATGGTTCCTGGCCCAAGTTGACGAGCTTCCATGGTGCCAAACATGGCCGCATTTACTGACGTTTGGGCCGATAGCTGATTGGCAGCTACCATCATGGCCATTATCACTATTTTTTTCATTGGGAGATGTATTAGTTGATAATTCGTTTTTAAAACTTCTATTTTCCTTCTTTAGGCAATTGAAACAGGCTGTCTTCGAGGGTAGGATTGATTTCTATTTTGGTTACTTGCATTTCGCCAAAACCACTCGATATACTCATAGGGTAAAAGAAACCTTCGGGTTGCGATTTATAATCAGCGAATACCATTGAGTTTTCCATCTCTTGTCCGTTTACTTTTATTTTGTTGGTTTGCTTTAGGGTGAAATAAGTATTTGCATCAATAAAATAAGTTGTTTCTTGTGCATTCTTATCGGTCATTTTAAATTTGAAACACTCGGTGCCATCAAAATCGTCTTTGCCAAGAAACTCCAGCTTTTTGCCCATTTCTTGATAAGTGATGAACTCATCTTGAAGGTATAAATCGTTTTGTTCTATTTTCAATTCGTCAGCGGTTATTGGCTCTGGTTTTGTTTGTCCTTGAAAAGGCATAAAGTTCCAACCTTCGGTATTGGTAACAATGGAATAGCCTGTCATGCCCATCAATGCAATGTTTTCGCGTTTTGCTTTTTTATCCACTTGATAGATGGTGAGTTTAATTTCGGCACCTTGTGCTTTTATTGTACCTTCTAGTTTCAATGTTTTAAGCTTGTTCCAGCTGTCCTTGCCTCCTATGGCAGCGATGTGTTTGTTGATAATTTCTTCAGAAGTTTGAGCATTTGCAACCTGTACACCACTCATCAGTAGCATGGCTACCACTAACATTTTCATTGTTTTCATAAGAATAATAGTTTTAAAATTTATTCAAATATATTATTTAAATCCGTTCGTGGGGAAAAAAATGTTACCGGTGGTTGTATTCTTATTTAAACGGAAAGAAGTTAGTTCAAAGTTAGGAAGTTCAAAGTTGGAGTAGGGTAGAAAAGAAATGGCTAACTAATAGTTGATTTGATAACTTGAAATTCCAACTGAATTAGCAGTTACACTATTGGCAAAGTAGTTAGTAACATGGTTCTTGGTTACTGCCCAATTAAGGTTGACCACATATGGTGCACAGCCATCTATCTGAATCGTGTTTAATGTGTCAACAGAAGTACCTCGATAAATGAAATGCATATGATAAGTTGGGTTGGCTGAGTTTGGACGCACAAAATCAATATAAATGCTATCGCTGCTGTTGTATGGCGTAGTGTTCTTCGATAATAAATCCACGTAAGGCAATTGACCACTATTAGGAAGTTTAATACTTATTTGTTGGCTCGACTTTTTGGTTACATAGTCGGATTGATAGCTCTTGCATTGAACAAAATAATTGTTGTCGGTGAGTTGTGCTCGAAACAAAAAGTCGAACGAACCATCTGAAAACGTACGCATGGTATCTTTCAATGCCCTATGACGAGAACCATTGTTGCGCTCTCCAGTCCATAATTCAACCTTGACACCAGCAACTGGTGCTCCATTGCACTCGTTTGTTATTTTGCCATATAACCTTGTATTCGACTTGGTGCATGAAAATACAAAAGGAACAATAATTAATATCAAAAATAGTTTTTTCATTCTTGTCTGTACCTACTGCTCCATTTACTCCACCACCATTTTCTTATTGCAAATCCTCTTGGCATCGTCAATGGTTTGTACGAAATAAATACCTGCTTTCATTTCGCCTTTGTCTATTACTAGTTGTTGGGTGTGTACATGGGGTATAGTTTTTATTTCTTCGCCAAGTAGGTTGGTTATTAGTACAGTGGTGTTGGTTTGTTGTTCACCAAAGCTAAGGGTGGTTTGTGAGGTGAATGGGTTGGGGGAGAGGGTGATTTTGTTATTCTCGCTTTTTGTTTCATTGATGCCAGTATAAAACATAAATCCACAAGGATTGTAAGTAGGAATAGTATCGCTTTGGGTGAAGTTCAATAATGTAGAATAACTTTCGAAATTAGGAATTAATGGTGCGAACAAACCAAACGTGCTGCCTACACCTTCTATCAATGCGACATAATTACTGTCTGAAATAGAATGTCCACCAACTATACTTATCCAGTATTCTTTTCTATAACTATTGTCCATCAAAACAGAATCAATTGAACTAATATAGTTGCGATCATTTGAGCTTGAATAATTGAAAGTTCCTGGCAGTGTATCGTTTAAGGATAAATTGAAATCATAAGCTAAGGTGTCGGGACAACATTTGTATATTCGTTTGTTTGGTATGTCTTGACGATAACCAATACCAATACTTGTAGAATTTAAAAAACCTGTACCTCCACACAAACTAGAATGGAAGTCTCCGTTGAAAGTAAACGTTTTGTGATATACATGTCCTCCAATTGAGGTATCACCTCTTACTAATTGTATAAAACGGTCGTAATTATTATCACATGTACCATCAAACCAAGCCCATCTTTCGCACCAAACTGCATTTGAGTCGGGAAACGCATGATACACTTGTGTTTGTGCATTTGTATTAAAAATGCAAACAAGAAATAGAATTATGAGTACTATTCTTTTCATCTCATTATTATTAATTGTATGTATTCAATTTCAATTTCCAAACACCAAATATAGTCTATTTTCGATTTCGGTGGTTAATCTTATCGGTTTATTTTGTTTGTTGGGCGGAAAATATTTTTTTAAAAAATGTCTTGTTTATTCGAATTTTTTAGATATTTGTATTACCGTTTAATTAATTCAAAATACGATGGAAAAGATTGTAAAAATTTTTTGCCAAGATTCGAAAGGTTATGCAGTATCGTTGCTGAACATGGATAACCCAAAGGCACAAATCAAACTAAACAAGGCCGAAGCCGAAATGGTGACTACCGAGCGCGAACGCTTGAAATTTGCACGGGCTTATTCGTTTCATTTTATGTTTGAATACGAGTCGGATGCCAATCAGGCCATTTTTTTGGAGCGTTGTCATCATTTTTTAACACTTTGTTTGATACAAAAACTATCGATTGCTCAGAGTAACGTGCTATTGGCTCATGAGCGAGGGTTTTCGGGCAAACAATTGATGGACGAAATAGGGTTGGATGAGAGCACGGTGTATTGGCATCATAGTAACATAAAAGAACATTTTGCTGTGAAATCCTTGGCTGAAGCCCGTTTCATCATCACCAACAAAAAAGCTAACGAATCTTTTTTTTAATTCCTTTTTTTTTACCCGATACAAAAACTAGAGAAAATACTTGCACTAAATTGAATACTCGTACGAAAGTATTTTGTTATTTCGTGGTGTCAATCAGTTTCATTCGCTTATCGACAAGTGTTTTCGTTCTTTTTTTAATTCTCGTAAAGGTGTTTTAGCAACACAGGACACTTTTGTTCCAACACAGGACACTTTTGCTCCAACACAGGACACTTTTGCTCCAACACAGGACACTTTTGCTCCAACACAGGACACTTTTGTTCCAATACAGGACACTTTTGTTCCAACACAGGACACTTTTGCTCCAACACAGGACACTTTTGTTCCAACACAGGACACTTTTGTTCCAACACAGGACACTTTTGTTCCAACACAGGACACTTTTGCTCCAACACAGGACACTTTTGCTCCAACAGAGGACACTTTTGCTCCAACACAGGACACTTTTGCTCCAACACAGGACACTTTTGTAGGAAGGCATCTTGAAGTAGCGAATTGGTGGACTTGTAAAATGGTTTCGTAAGACGAGAAACTTGAAAATTTAATCAATACCTAAATAATAAATAATAAATAATAACTAAAAACTAATCAAAATGGCACGAAAAGCAAAAGTAATTACAAATTGGTCTGGCATGTTGGAAGAAAATTTCGCAACCGCAGTAGACAAATCGAACAAAAACCTAAACACCAATGCCCTCATTTTTCCTGCGTTGGCGGTACCAGTAAGCACGCAAGTGACCCTGCTGAAAGAGTACGAAATCATTCGCCTTGCACCTTATTATGATGGTCAGGCTGGTGATTTAAAGAATAAACGAAAAGAAATTCAAGCAAACCTTAAGTTGAATGGCAATTACATCAATACGTTGGCCGATGGCGATATTGCTATACTTGAAAAATCGGGTTATCCAATGGCAAAAGACCCACATGCACAAGGTCCGTTGGAACAAACAGTGTTGAAACTTGGGGTGCGCAACATAGCTGGCGAACTCGATTACAGCATCACTGGTGCATTGGTAGACGGGGTGAGATTTGCAATATTTCATACCCTTGCCGATGACCCTGAGCTGAATCCTTTTAAATGGACTTTTTATTATACCCCAAAACGCAAAGGCGTAATCAAATACCTTACTAGTGGCAAACCTCGCAAATTTGTGTCGGTAGCTATAGGTACTTGGCAAGAATTGGTAGTAAGCGAAGTGGTGGTGAAAACGGTACTTTAACTGAAAGTTAATTTCTGCAAACTAATAAACAGATTCCTCGCTACACTCGGAAAGACATGCATTATTTTAATAGGAGGGAAAAAAGAAAGGCGGCTTTGCCGCCTTTCTTTTTTCCTTTCCACCACCTGTGGCATGTCATTTCGAACGCAGTGAGAAATCTCATTTTTAGTGAATAGCCAAAAGCGAATAGGCAATAGGGAGTGCTTCGTGCATCTTTATGAATTGCACCACTTCACTATTCTATTGTTCAATTGTTCGTTTGTTCGAACAATAGAATAATAGAACAAGTGAACATTTGAACTTTTGCCTACTTCCAAATTGCAAAATTGCCTTCCCGTCTTTCTGCCTTAGCGGTAATTTTAAACTTTAAAACCATCAACAAAAAAAAATACTACCTTTGGCCTTTGATGAACTTTGTATACCCATCCTTTCTATTTGCGCTCTCGGCCGTAGCCATTCCTATCATCATTCATCTATTTAATTTTCGCAAGTTTAAAACCGTTTATTTCAGCAATGTCAGGTTTTTGAAAGAGGTGCGCGAAGAAACGCAAGCCAAATCGAAACTGAAGAATTTATTGGTTCTGTTGGCTCGTATCTTGGCCATTGTTGCCTTGGTATTGGCGTTTGCACAGCCGGTATTACCTGCCAAAAACAAACCATTGACCATAGGCGACAAAACCATCAGCATCTTTGTCGATAATTCGTTCAGTATGGATGCCATCAACAAAAACGGGACTTTGCTTGGCGATGCCAAAAAACGAGCTTTGGAAATAGTGGCTGCTTATAAATCCACCGATAGGATACAGCTGCTTACCAACGATTTCGAAGGCAAACACCAACGCTTGGTGAACAAAGAAGAGTTTGTACAACTGCTAGATGAGGTGAAGATAACAGCTGCCACTCGTAGCCTTTCCGAAATCGTGTCGCGACAAATGGATGCCTTGCAACATGCACCCACCAGCATCAAAACGGCTTATATCATTTCCGATTTTCAGAAATCCATCGTCAACCCAAGCGAAGTGAAAAACGATACCAGCATTCGCCTCGTGATGGTGCCTTTGGTGGCAGCCGAAAAAAGCAATGTGTACATTGATACCTGTTGGTTCGAGTCGCCAGTGAGGCAATACAATGCTACCGAGCATTTGCATGTACGTATCAAAAATGTATCGGACAAGGTGATTGAAAACAACCCCATCAAACTGTTTGTAAACAATATTCAGAAAACACCAGCTAGCTATACCCTCGACAAACAAAGCGAAACCGAAGTGGTGCTTTCGTTTGTGTCGAAAGAAGCGGGTTTGCAACAATGTCGAGTAGAGATAAATGATTATCCGGTGACGTTTGACGACAAGTTTTATTTTAGTTTCGAAGTTTCGAAAAACATTCCGGTGCTTAGTATCAATGGTGCAGGCTTAGAGTCGGAAAGCACCTTTCTCAACCGTTTGTTTGGCAACGATTCGCTTTTTGTATTGAAAAATGCAGCCGAAAACAAACTCGATTATTCCACCCTGTCGCAAAACAAACTCATTGTGCTCAACGAACTTAAAACCATCTCTTCGGGCCTTGCCCAAGAACTCACCAAGTTTATGAAAGCAGGAGGAAGCCTCATGGTGTTTCCTGCCAAGCAAAGCGATTTGGTTTCTTACAAGGACTTTCTATCGGCTGTTCAGGCGAATTACCCCGACCACTTGGACACGCTGAATACCCGTGTGGATAAAATCAGTGTCGAGAATCCCATTTACAAAGATGTGTTCGACAAGAAAACCTTTACCGCCACCAACCTCGATTTGCCTAAAGTGAGCGAACATTTTGTGTTCAGCAAACTCACACAAAGCAACGAAGAGTATTTGCTAAAGCTAGAGAATGGCGATAACTTTTTGAGTCAATACACGGTAGGCAAAGGCAAACTTTATTTGTCGGCAGTGGGGCTTCAAACTTCGTTCTCCAACTTTGCAAAACATGCCATCTTTGTGCCTACTATGTTCAAGATAGGAATGTATAGTCAACACACCACACCGCTGTTCTACACCATTGGCACCGACCAAACCATTGAGTGCAACAATGTGCTGACAGGCGAAAACGTGTTTCACATCAAAGGCATCAATACCACCTTCGACATCATACCCGAGCACAAACAACTAGAAGGGAAAACAGAAATTTCGACTCATAACCAAATAACCGATGCTGGCAATTACAACCTTGTAGCCGACAAAGACATCATCACAGCACTGTCGTTCAACTTCAATCGCAAGGAGTCGGACCTTCGTTGCCTCAGCACAGAAGAATTGAAAAAACAACTCGAAGCCGCCAACCTGAGCAATGCAAGTGTTTTGGAAACAAGTGCACAGTCGCTCACACAATCGTTGGCCGAAGCCGAACAAGGCACCAAACTATGGAAACTATTTGTAATTTTAACCCTTGTATTTCTGGCCATCGAAGTAGCATTGCTAAGGTTTATGAAAGCCTGATGAGCCGAATGAAAGGAAAACTGTGAAATTTGAAAATAAAGAAGAACTAAATAGCCGAACAAAATGAACATTCTAATCAAGTCTGCACATATCATTGATTCGAATTCCAGCCACCATGGAAAAACAATGGATGTATTAATTGAAAATGGAATCATCACTTCCATTAAATCAAAAATAAATGCTGAAAAGAACCTAAAGGTAATCGAGATGGAAGGGCTTCATCTTTCGGCCGGCTGGATGGACATGCAAGCCAACTTCTGCGACCCAGGTATGGAACACAAAGAAGATTTGCAATCGGGTATGCGTGCAGCTGCCGCAGGTGGATACACTGGTGTAGCCCTTGTTTCGTCTACCAATCCCACCATTCATTCCAAATCCGAAGTACAATACATCGTCAACAATACTTCAGGTTCCATAGTGGATGTATATCCCATTGGCACCCTTTCGCATAAGCAAGAAGGACATGATTTGGCCGAGATGTATGATATGCATTTGGCAGGTGCTGTGGCTTTTTCGGATGATAAAAAAGGAGTTGCCAATGCAGGTCTTTTGATAAGGGCTTTGCTCTATGCTCAAAACTTTGGAGGCATCATCCTTACTCATTGTGACGAAAAAACCATTTCGCAAGACGGGAAAATGAACGAAGGCGAAGTGTCCACCCGACTTGGATTAAAAGGCATACCGGCTCTAGCCGAAGAGGTGATGATGAATAGAAATATTTTTCTAGCCGAATACACCAATGCTTCCATTCATATCTCCAATGTGTCTACCAAAAAATCAGTCGACATCATTCGTCAAGCAAAAGCCAAAGGAATGAAAGTAACTGCTTCGGCCAACGCTTATAGCCTTGCTTTGGACGATTCGTTGCTGGTGGAGTTCGATAGCAATTATAAACTCAATCCTCCGTTGCGCACCAAAACCGATGTGGAAGCCATTCGAAAAGGAATAGCCGATGGCACCATCGATTGCATCACCACCGACCATCGTCCACAAGACATCGAGTCGAAAAACATCGAATTCGATAATGCATCAAATGGCATGATTGCCCTCGAAACAAGTTTTGGGCTAATGAATACTCACAAAGGAAAAATAAAATTAGAAGAGCTTATTGCAGCCATCACTATCGCTCCACGTAGCATTTTAAATTTAAAACAAGTGAAGGTGGAAGAAGGGGAGGAGGCTAACCTAACTATGTTCAATCCCTCTATCGAATGGGTAATGGAAAAGAAAAACATTGCTTCTAAATCTTCTAATACTCCTTTTCTTGGAACAAAATTTACTGGAAAAGTGGTTGGAATTATCAATCATAAACAACTCATTCAAAACAAGAATTAAAATAAATTAATTGAAGAAAAGTGGTGCGAATTAATAATTTTTGTAGTTTAGCCCTTGAAATTTTTGAATAACAATTGTAATTAATCATCCTTAATCGAAAAAATATGTTTACAAGAAAGAAAATGTTGGTAGTTAAAAGTGTACTATTTGTGGCTTCTGCCGTTTTTATGGTGTCGTGTGGCAACAATGAAGCAGCAAAAGAAGAAACTGATAGCAAATCAGTAGTAAAAGAAGATACAACAGCTACGGCTGAAGTACCTGAAACTTCCTACTCGTTACCTTCGCCATTGCAAATAGCATCCATTTTCAAAAAATCGGGATTGAAATATAAAAGCGACCTAACAAGTCAAATGAGAGACCCTTCGAAATACACTTCAAGTCTTTCAAAATCTTTGAATCTTGGGGTATATAGTGGCGATTTGTCGTATTGCGTTATGAACAAACAAAGTCAGGAAGCAATGAAATATATGAAACTTTGCCGCTCTTTAGCCGATAACCTTGGTATGGGCTCTGTGTTCGAAGAAGCTAACCTTTCGAAACGTTTCGAAAAAAATCTTGAGAACGAAGACTCTTTGGCTTACATCATTGCCGAGCTTCAAATGGTTACTGATATGTACTTAGATGAAAACGATCAACAACAAATCACTTCTATTGTGTTTGCTGGAGCTTGGATAGAGAGTATGTATATCGGTTCGAAAGTGTACGAAAAAGGAAAAGATAAATCCTTGAACAATAAACTTGCAGAACAAATGAACATCCTTGGTAGTATCATCAATGCTTTAAAAGCAGTTGAGAAAAAAGAAGCTACCATTGCAAGCCTTATCACTGATTTGAAATCAATAAAAGATATTTATGATGCATTACCGTCAATAAAAAATGCGGTTGATGCAGCCGATTCGGATAAACCAATGAGTTTAACCGATGATGAAGTAGCTTCATTGACCAAAAGAATTAGCGAGTTGAGAACGAAATTTGTGAATGGAAATTAGTATAAACCAATTGTCAAACAATATAACTATTTTCAATTATGAGAAAAATAATTTACATAAGTGCATTGGTAGGTTTAATCGTTTCTTACGGGTTTACCACTATTCAAACAGCAGACAATTGCGACAAGAAAGCACTTTCCGAAGCATGTAAGAAAAAGCTGGAAGATTATAAATACGATAGTCAAAAGTATTCGAAAATCAATTTTACCGACCGCAATGTGCAAATGGAGGTAGAGTTGCCAGTATTTATTGGCGAGAAATACCGTTTAATTTTCAACACTTCCTCATTACCAAAACCGATACTTATTACGGTATATAGCAAAAGTAAAGAATCAACTAAACGAGTTCCTATATACACTACTAAGGATGCAGCAGCAGGAACTACCGAGTTTGTATTCGATGCACCTCGTGTACGTAATATGTACATTGATTATGATGTTCCGAAAGAAGACAAAGACAAGTTGTCAGGTTGTGTAATTTTTATGGTTGGTTATAAATAAGAACATATGAGAAAGGTAAAAATAAGTATATCAATTATTCTTGGTTTAATATTCTTTTTCAATTCTTCTGTTTTCGCTCAAAAATCTGCCAATTGCAAAGCAAAGCAAATAGCTTCTTCATGCAAAGCCAATATCAAAAAACCCTTTAAATACGATAGCTACGCTTTAAATGAGTTTACTTTCGATGATAAAACAAAAGAGGTAGAAGTTCAGTTTACTGCTTTCGCTGGTCAGAAATACAAAATCGTATTTTGTTCATCGGGTTTTGATGAGCAGTTAAAAATGAATATTTTTGACAAGAGCAATAAGATTAAGAACAATCGTCATCAGATTTTCGATAACGAACAAGGCATCGATAGCGACTTTTGGTCATTCGAACCACCTAAAACAGGCAACTATTTTATCGAATACAGCGTACCAGCTAGCAAAGATGGTAAGGTGAAGAAAGGTTGTGTAGTGATGTTAGTCGGTTACACCGAACCGGATGAACCACAATAGTTTCTTATAATATTGAAAGTCCTGAAGCGATTCAGGACTTTTTTTGTTTTTAAAAAGTAATTTACCAGTAAAGTTTCGATACAAGAGTATACCAATAAGTATATTTCTAATTCAGAAAGATGACAAAATGTCTATAATCTGAATTTGGCATATGTATTGAAATGGGTGGGTACTTAAATTAATTCCAAAATATAAAAAACATAAAATGACAGATAGTATTGATTTGAAAGGGTTGATGTCAATAGCGAATGATAGCATGATTGATGAGGATACGGAGTTTATTCCGTTGCTCTCAACGCAGGACGAAGACCATATGAATGCGGAAAAGGTACCTGACGAACTGTCAATTTTGCCGCTTCGCAACACCGTTTTGTTCCCCGGGGTGGTTATTCCTATAACGGTTGGCAGAGATAAATCCATCAAACTTGTTAAAGACGCATATAAAGGAGATAAAATCATAGGAGTTGTTTCTCAAAAACGCGATTCGATAGAGGACCCTAAGATTGAAGACCTCAATAGAGTAGGTACGGTGGCACAAATCATTAAAATGCTCCGATTGCCAGATGGAAACACCACTGTGATATTGCAAGGTAAAAAGCGTTTCGAAATAAAAGAGGTGAAACAAACAGAGCCTTATTTAAAAGCCTCCATCAGTGCTTTTTCCGAATCACGACCTTCGAAAGAAGATAATGAATTTCAAGCATTGGTTTCCTCTTTAAAAGATTTAGCCTTGCAAATTGTGAAGCTAAGCCCGAATATACCAAGCGAAGCAGGGTTTGCACTGAAGAATATCGAGAGTCCATCATTTCTTATCAATTTTATTTCTTCCAACATGAATGCCACAGTGGAAGAAAAGCAAAAGATGCTTGAGGTTGTTGAATTGAAAGACCGTGCTACCTTAGTACTCACTAATCTTACGAAAGAACTTCAAATGCTGGAGTTGAAAAACCAGATACAATCAAAGGTTAAGGTTGATTTGGATAAACAACAACGCGATTATTTTCTTCATCAACAGATGAAAACAATTCAAGAGGAGTTAGGCGAAAATAGCTATACCCAAGATGTTCTTGAAATGAAGGAAAAAGCCAAGGGTAAAAAGTGGAGCAAGGAAATAGGCGAATTGGTGGCAAAACAAATTGGAAAATTAGAAAGAATGAATCCAAATGCTGCCGAGTATTCAATTCAAACCAATTACCTTGAAGTACTATTAGACTTACCGTGGAGCGAAAATTCGAAAGATAATTTCGATTTGAAGCATGCTGAAAAGGTGTTGAATAAAGACCATTTTGGAATCGAAAAGGTGAAAGAACGTATATTAGAACACCTCGCAGTATTAAAATTAAAAGGCAATATGAAATCGCCTATCCTTTGTTTGTATGGTCCTCCGGGAGTTGGAAAAACTTCTCTAGGCAAGAGCATTGCTGAGAGTTTAGGACGCAAGTACATTCGAATGAGTTTGGGAGGATTAAAAGATGAAGCCGAAATAAGAGGACACCGAAAAACATACATTGGTGCTATGCCAGGGCGCATCTTACAGAATATAAAAAAGGCAGGAACTTCTAATCCAGTGTTCATACTTGATGAAATAGATAAAGTAGGTAATGATTACCATGGCGACCCATCGTCTGCATTATTAGAAGTGTTGGATCCAGAGCAAAACTTTGCTTTTTACGATAATTATCTTGAGGTAGATTACGATTTATCCAACGTGATGTTTATTGCTACAGCCAATTCATTAAGTTCTATTCAACCAGCATTGCGCGACAGAATGGAAATTATTGAAATAAACGGTTACACTATAGAAGAGAAAATTGAAATTGCCTCGCGCCACTTAATGCCAAAACAGCTTGAAGAGCAAGGCATGAAAAAGGAAAAAATTGCACTCGACAAAAAGATGATGGAGTACATCATCGAAAACTACACGCGAGAAAGTGGAGTGAGGGGGCTTGAGAAAGTGATTGCAAAAGTGGTGAGAAATGCTGCTAAGTCAATCGCAATGGAGCAAAAATATAACGCGAAAGTAGAGGAAAAAGACTTAATTAAAATACTTGGGCCTGCACATGCTAAAGACCGTTATCAAGGCAACGATGTGGCAGGGGTTGTCACAGGTCTTGCTTGGACAAGTGTTGGAGGAGACATCCTCTTTATTGAAACGAGCATAACCCGAGGGAATGGAAAACTTACCTTGACTGGAAACCTTGGCGAGGTGATGAAAGAATCAGCAATTATAGCATTGGAATATTTGAAATCGCATAGCGCCATCATTGGTTTAAAAGCAGATGTATTCGATAAATGGAATGTACATATCCATGTGCCCGAAGGTGCTACACCAAAAGACGGCCCTTCGGCAGGTATTACCATGTTGACAGCCATTGCCTCGGCATTTACTCAGCGCAAAGTTCGCCCACATTTGGCTATGACTGGTGAAATAACCTTGCGTGGACGTGTTTTGGCTGTAGGAGGAATTAAGGAAAAAATTCTGGCAGCAAAACGTGCAGGTATCAAAGAAATCATATTAAGTGTTGATAACCGAAAAGATATTGAAGACATCAAGAAGGGATACATTAAGGAACTTAAATTCCATTATGTGGAAAAGATGATTGATGTTGTAAAAATAGCACTTTTAAAGGAAAAAGTTGAATATCCTTTGGAGGTGAACATAAAGGAAGAAGTAAAGAAATAGGTTCTCGGAAAAGGCTAGTAGCCAAATTGTAACGTAATTCAATTTGTCTCGTATAATGACTAAAAGAAGTCAAAACCATGAGACAATTAAAAATTACAAAACAGGTTACAAATCGAGAAACTGCTTCACTTGATAAATACCTTCAAGAGATTGGGCGAGTGGAATTGATTACAGCCGATGAGGAAGTGGAACTCGCAAAGAAGATACGTCTTGGCGACCACTTTGCTTTGGAAAAGTTAACCAAGTCGAATTTGCGTTTTGTGGTTTCTGTTGCCAAACAATATCAAAATCAAGGCTTGAGTTTACCCGACTTGATTAATGAAGGTAACCTTGGCCTCATAAAAGCGGCACAACGCTTTGACGAAACAAGAGGATTCAAATTTATTTCATACGCAGTTTGGTGGATTCGACAATCCATTCTTCAGGCACTTGCCGAGCAATCGCGAATAGTGAGGTTACCATTAAACAAGATAGGTTCAATTAACAAAATAAATAAGACGTTCTCAAAGCTTGAACAGGAATTCGAACGAGAACCTTCGGCTTCGGAGATTGCATTTTTACTCGAGATACCCGAAGAAGATGTAAACGATTCGTTCAAAATCACAGGTCGCCATGTTTCAATGGATGCTCCCCTTAGCAATAGTGAAGATAATTCCAATACGATGTACGACTTGATTGAATCATCAAACCTTGATAGCCCTGAAATAAGTTTATTAAACGAATCATTAAAACGAGAAATTGATAGAGCACTCCGAACCCTTCCTAGTCGCGAAGCTGAAATCATCCGTTGTTTTTTTGGCTTAAATGAAGAAAATGCGCTTACTCTCGAGGAAATTTCCGAAAAATTCGGATTAACCCGTGAACGTGTTCGGCAGATTAGAGAGAAGGCCATAAAGCATTTAAAGCAAACCTCAAGAAGTAAAATCCTAAAAACATACTTAGGTTAAACATTATTCTTTTAGTTCATCAACTCAGTTTTTGAATAAAAATATAATGTAATTTTGACACCATAAATCAAATCATCCTTATTACGTTGTTTTGGGATAATCAATTTGTTCAAATTAAAGGAATTTCATGGTTTTAAAATCAAGGATAAAATCACTTCAGCTTTCAATTAAACGACTCAGTTTCTTCATTCCAATTACATGGTATTTTCTACTGTTCTCAGTTGGAGTTTGGATAGGTATATATTGGTTGCACAAACAAGAAGGTACTCCTGATTCCGCTTTTTCGGCATTGTTCGCTTTATTGCTCCGTTTTTCCCTCTTTTTTGGTATTTTCTTGCTTAGTTTTTCATTTATTACTTGTTTTGTGCCACTCATTTATTTTTTATTCTCAAAACGTAAATCCAAAATCAATTTTCAGATTACAGTGCCTAATACTGATGATAGACCGCAAGGGGGACAAGCATTGGAAATATACATTTCACCTATCCTGAAACCGTTTCTGGGTTTTGTGAAATTGCGATTGAATTATGATAAAACAAAATTCTCTTCTAAATTCTATCTAATAAAAACCAACTCAATTTCTTTTTTTAACTTCATTCTTCAAGGTACTTATTTCTGGGACTTACCCGAAATAAAAGAATATCGTGTGCAACTGGCAATTATTTATTTCGAAGATTTTTTTCAGTTCTTTTCATTTGCCATTCCTATACAAACTAGTAGTGATTTCCATTCACTGCTTTTGAGTTCTGAAATAAAAATGGATGAAGTGCTACCTCGAAAAACGGAAGAGACCAATACTCGAATTGAGGAAATAAAGAGGGTAGAAGGGGAGCATATCAATTACAAGAATTTTGAAAACAATGATGATGTTCGCAGAATAGTCTGGAAAATATATGCAAAAAATAAGGAATTAGTGGTTCGTATTCCAGAAGTATTGGACCCATATGCTTCG
>CAIWDF010000223.1 GCA_903911435.1 uncultured Bacteroidota bacterium | reverse complement strand
TGCAAACGTAGCTGTTGATTGTGTTATTGTTAAATTAGTAGACAAGATAGTGCTGATTAAAATATAAGCTGTTGGACTAATCATTTCCTGTACTCCCAAAACCACCACGATTAGTTGTTGTACTGAATTCTTCTACATCTACAAACTCAACATGAATGATAGGAATAAACATCATTTGGGCAATGCGGTCTTGTGGATTGATTTTATAAACACCTGTGCCAGTATTTTTAATTGATACAAACAATTCTTTATTATAATCTGCATCAATTAGACCAACGCTATTTCCTAACTTAATTCCATAGCTATGACCTAAACCACTTCTAGGCAATATTAGCGCAGCTACTTCACCATCATAAATGTTAATTGCAAGTCCGGTTGGTATTAATACCGTTTCACCAAGATCCAATGTCATGGCTTTATTTATGTTAGCTCTCAAATCTACTGCTGCGCTTTTCTCTGTAGCATAAGTAGGTATAACTGCTGTTTCATCTAATCTTTTAATTTCAATTTTCATTTTTATTTTCCTGTTTAGATTTTTGGTAACGCTCTTTTTCATATTGATGGAGTCGCTCCTTGTTATTCTCTCGGTACGCCTTGTGATATAACCGCATATCTTGCCGAGCTTTTATCTCAGTATCTCGTGCTTCTTGTTGTGTCATCTCGTCTCCTACTCTGCCCTTTTAATAATACGTTCAAGGTTATACCGTCTCCAAATCATTCTCTGAAGCACCCACTCAGCCTTGCGAGGTCTACGAATCTTCTGATGTCTATCATATAAAAAGTCGTAAGTCTGTTGTTTATACTTATTCCAGTTTTCCGGTATAACATACTTATGCCTTGTCCTTTCAATTTTCATTTTGTTTTCTCACAATGCGAAGGCAATATCACTTTAGTTCCTAAATCGTATCCTAGCCAACCTGCTGACCACATAAAAATAAGTACAGCATATAAAGGTATCCCGTTGTCAAATTCAGTTTTCATTTTTCTTATCCTAAACTAGAGTTAATTAAATCAACATATTCTGCTGATATTTCAATGCCGATATAGTTTCTGTTATTTTTCTTAGCCATGCGAAGCGTTGTACCGCTACCTGCAAATGGATCTAATACGGTATCACCTTCATCCGACCAAGATAGAATATGGTCTTGTGCTAATTGCTCTGGGAACACAGCAGGGTGACCTTTTACTTTATTAAACCCAACAGAATATTTCCAAATGTTATTTCTTGGAGAATGACTTGGCACAGGTTTTATATTATTTGTCTTAACCAAATTACCTTCTTTATCGTACTGCGTATTATTCCCCCAGTTTGTGTGACCCGCCCATTTATTTTCTTTGTCACATAACAAATTGCATTTTGGAGAACCTTTACTAAATACAAACATATATTCAAAAATCTGAGTGTAGCGATTACCGTTTCTTTTTGCTGGAAACGATGAAGAATTCTTTTCATATATCATCGTATCGTGCAATCTAAACCCAATTGAATTGAAATATAGTGCTTGTTTAAATGAGGTAAGTGTTTCACTACCATTTACGCATTGGTCACCAATAACCCAAACAACTACACCATTTTCTTTAGTTACTCTAAATAACTCATTAGCAATTGTTTCAAAATCAAATTGAAACCCATTATAAGAACGTAAATCGTCATAAGGAGGTGATGTAACTGTTAAATCAATAGTATTATCTGAAAGTTGATTTAATACTTCCGCACTGTTTCCAAGAATCACTGTGTTTATTGACATTTACTATCTCCACAGTTAGTACACGTCATACACCCGTCCATCAGTATCAGAGCTTTGGTATTACACTTGGTGCAGAGTTGCATCTCAACGCCTTTAGCTTCTTCTTTCTTAGCTTCTAAGTACGCCTGTTGATGCACATCCACTTCAACTTTAATCACGCCAATGCTTTTAAGGTGTTGCTCGATAACTGTTCCTATTTCTGCAACAAGTGATGGCATATACACACCACCGCGTTTATAGTACCCGCCCTTCGGGTCAAACACGTTTTTCAACTCCTCAACAAGGAAAGTAGAATCACCACCCTTGCGCCAAACTGCTGATACCAATCGTGTTAATGCTAATACCCATTGAAAGTGCTCCATGTTCTTAGAGTTAATAAACATCTCGTAGGGGTGACGCTCGTCACCATTTAGCACCATATCGTTAATCGTGATATACAGAGCGTGCTCAGACTGAGGTGTCTTAATCTTATACGTTGTACCCGTCAAATGCGGGGGTCGAGGAAAGTTCTCGTGTATCATCTCAAAAACTACTTTTTCTTCTGTCTTATCAACTACTTTGTAGCCAACAATCTTTTTATCTATTTTTAACATAGGGTCATTTCCCATCTTTTTGGCACAATTGTGTGTGTTTTCAAAAATTCCATAATGTGAGTATTTTTACGCTTACCCATACTGGGTTTTTTAATTTGCTCTAAATCAACATTTTTTAAATCTTTGCATTGCCGAGCAAAGTCTTCTTTTTTGTAAAACCAATACGTCATACCGCCAACACTTCTGCGTATTCTTTTTTCTTTTCTCATCTTTACCGACACATGCCGATACTCAAGCTGATTATCTAAACAATAATCCATGACAGTGGTTTCATCATCGCAAAAGTGAATCACTTTAATATTACTTAAACTTAAATTTTTAGCGTTACCATCAATATATTCGCAAGTATCACCCTCAGCAGGCCAGTATCCATGTGACATAAAAATGGCGATTTTCCATGCCGAGTACATATTATGAAAATCGCCTTTGCTTAAATAAATCAAAGCATGTTTATTTTTGTTCACTAATTTTGCTGGCGAATCCGATTCATGGCGATAAAAATTTCCTGTTTTAGCGCTGTATTTTACAATGCTTTTGATAATCATTAATTCTTTGTTATCCATCTACTACTCCGCTCACTACATCAAAAAAACATTTTCTGTCTACTTCACTTAGTCTAGCTAATGCTTTGTATAACTTTCTAGTATCACCATTGTGTTGGCGCATGAGTCTATTACAATGCACTTCAAAACGTTTATTGTTAAGCTCATGCACCAAACCCAATGTAAATACTTCGCTTGTAAATCTGTCTTTTAAAAATGGTGACAAGCCAATAAAAATCTGTGATATATTCATCTTTGATGTTTAATCATATTAAATATAGGACGTTGTATTTTGCATTTATCGCAAACACGATATCCAAGACTGTTGTAAACTCGCCAATGATCGTGTTTGCACTCCATTTGCATTGGTGTTACTGCTTCAACCGGTTTAACTAGTGGTATAACCATATTCCCGCCAATATTAGTGCTAATACATAAAAAATCATTGCTGCTATGTCATCAATTTCCATCAGCGTACTCGATTAAAAAACAAACGATTAAAACAAAAATGCCCGTAAAAAATATCAATTCAACCACAATCATCCTCCTCCAATGCTCTCAGCATTAATTTAAGTTGTTCAATCTCTTTAAGGATCTGAAGTTT
>CAIWDF010000222.1 GCA_903911435.1 uncultured Bacteroidota bacterium | reverse complement strand
TGGTAATATTCACTGTGTTTTGTGCATTAGCAATAATGTTGAGTGAACAAGCAAAAAGAAGTAATAGTTTTTTCATTTTTTTACAGGTTTTAGTTGTTAATTAGGATGCTAAGTTACTCAAGTTCTATTACTAAACAAATTATTTGTGTCAAAAATATGATTTTTGCAAGAGGGGTTTTATTCAAGTTATTAGGTTAAATTATATCAACCTTCCATCAATTATAAATTAATGTACAAAAATTTGTAATTTTGTTCCACGGACTTAAACTATAATTCAAATGAAAAATCAGTACTTCCTAAAATCAATCACATTTTCTTTTATTCTTTTTATTCTTGTACAAATCAGTTTCGCTCAAGCAAAGAATCTTTTTTTTGCTGAATCATTTCATAGAGGAAGTCTTCTTATTGGCATTTCCGAAGGGAGTACTAAATCCAGATTCACCACAAAAAACTATGCGTCAAATTCTGAAAACCCTGTGTTAGTTAAACATGGTGATGAAAATGGAACACGCGATCCTTTTTTTATTGAATATGGTATAACTAATCATTGGGGGATAGGTATCAGTTCAGGGAATGATATTTTCTCTGTTAATGCGAATGATTATTACGGGTTTAAACTGTCGAACAATGAACCTCTAAAAGTGAAAACCAATGATTTTGCTTTTTCTACAAGTTATCATGTGTTTTGCAACAAACGACTAGACCTATCAGTATTTACCGATTTAGGGTTTTACGATGTACAATTCAATGGGCAGGATCAAGATTCAAATCCATTTCAATATAAAGCTACTGGAAACATTATACGTGTTGGGAGTCGCGTGAGGTATTATTTTTTCCGACACTTAGGAGCTTTTGGGATGATTAGTTCATTTGCTGGGCATGCCTCTCCAAAAAATGTGTCCGATAATACAATCGCTTCAACTTATATTACAAATGTGAGCGGCTGTTCCATCGAAGCCGGATTTTGCTATCGGTTCTTTAAATAGAAAACTTAAATAGTGAATTTAAGTTATTCTCGCCTTCTTTTTAAAATAAATCACCCCTGTTACTCCTGTTAAGAAAAGAAGAGTAGAGATTAGTTGAGCTTGAGTGAATCCGAAACTCCCGATATGATAAAGCGTGTTCACTCGAATATGCTCAATCATAAACCGTTCGATTCCATTAAAAATAAGGTATACAGAAAACAGTACACCTGGGGTGGTTATCTTTTTACGTAAATTCCAAAGTAAAATAAACAAGATTAAACACATGATCGTTTCATAAAAAGGTGTAGGAAACACGGAGGGGACTAAATGATTACAATACCTATCATTGATGCAGTTTTCGATTGGAACACCAACAGAGTTTACATTGTGTGCATAATCATAACTCCAAATCCAATCAGGAGCCCAGTTGAGCCAACTAGGTTTGGGTGCAATATTGTCTATGCCCCAATCTCCATCGCCTGCAACCTGACATCCAATTCGACCAATTGCGTACGATAACATTAACGATGGTGCAGCTGCATCAATCAAATGGGTAACAGTTATCTTGTGTTTATGTCCATAATAAATGCAAGCAATAGAGGCGCATATGAGCCCACCATACATTGTCAATCCACTGAAAGATAAAATTGAACCCATGGGGTCAGCCATAAAGTCATCCCAATTTTCTAAATTGTGAAATATTTTTGCGCCAAGCAATCCTGTCAAGGCTGCAATTAAGGTCATGTTCCCTGCTTCTTGATATGGATGGATGGTCTGTTCAATCCATTTTGGTTCAGGTAATTTTCCTTTCTCTTTTTCTCTATATTTGAAATAGGCCATAATCGCTGCTAAAGCAATCCCTCCAATAATATTTCCATTAGTTGATAGCAAAAAGCCTTGTGTATTTTGAGAAAAAGCTGAGAAATTGAAAATAATGTAAAGTAGTTTAAAACCAAGAAGAAATCCAAGTAACCCTGAAACGACAAGTTCAGAACTAGTCGCTTTTTGCCCAGTTAAAGTTTTTTTAGTGGTTGTTGTTAACAACCCTTCATTTTCTTTTCTTTTCAATTCTAAGGTCCAAAGGTAGGCTCCAAAAAGAAATGCCAACGCGACAAACAATCCAAAACTCTGAATCATTTTTAATGCCGGTATATTTAACCCAAATAAATCTTTAATGGCGTAGTAAAGCGATGGATACACTTGTTAATGAGTTTTAGATTTTGATTTATTGAATTATTATCTGTGGCGAAGGTACAAAAACAAATAGTTGAATCATGTTTTCCAATAAATTGTTTTGCATCGGAGCTATATATAATAAGGGAGGAACAGCAAAAGCTAATCCTCCCTTATTTAAAAAGTGAAAAGTTCGATTATTCTTTAATGTTTTCAAATTTAACGATGTCGGATGCAAAATCCATAAAGAACTTATGAGCGGATGTAAATACAAATCTATTATCACCTATCTTCTCAATAATGTTTCTTCTGTTCAAGGTGTTAATAAAGTTTCTTCTGTTTTCTGAGTCTTTTAACTGCTTGTTAGAAACAATTAAATCAATGTAAGACGAATTGATAAAATAATTCTCTATTTCTTCAATTTCAAATTCGCTGTACTGAATACGTTCCAAAAAGTTCTTGCCGTCCCTATCCAACTCATAACTAAGAAGAGCAAAGAAAATGCACATATCTCGAGATAACATTTCGTTCGATTCGTCCGATGTCATATAGATATAATGCTGTGTGAACTTTAATTCATAATTGAATGAAGATTTAAAGAAATTGGTATAAAAGTCTTCATTCTCCTTTAAAACTTCATAAGTGCGTTCGGTTGGTAAAATGAATTTGCCAGCCATTAAATCTTCTACTATCTGGCGGTGATGATTAGGAAATTCCATGTTGATTTATTTTTATTTTTGGTACTGTTAATGTCAAGTCGTTTATTCGTATTTTTTCAAATTCAGGTTTGGCTGTATATTCCAATTGAATATCTTCATCAAAGGCAAGACTCGTTAAAGCGAAAAATTTTTCAATTTCCACCTTCTTATAATCTTCCTTTAATGTTTTATTACACCATTTAAAAAAGTTATCTACTGGTAAATTCGACTTTAACTTTTGAGTGTAATGTACTTTGTCAAATATCCATTTTTCGGCATCCACTTCTTCTTCATCAAAATAAACTGGAACATCATTTTTAAATTGTTCGAATAGCTCCGCTGCATTGAAAAAGGTACTCGGAGAATAAACAGTTGTTTCTTTCCGTTTAAGAATTTTAGGCGCTTTTTGTTTGTAAGGGTTTTTTAAATACGTTATCCAACCTGTCAAAATGATTGATTCTGTTCTGATGCGCTCAATTAATGGCAAAAGTTCGTTGGTCAATATTTTTGATTGACGAAGTAAATTGTCGTTAACTTGTATCAATTGAAAATAAAGTTTTTCAAAAAGAATTCGAGTGTTCTCATCATCAAAATTCAAACGGTATTTATTCGAAAATTCGGAAACGTCATACAGTTTATTCGCAATAGAAGCACTATGGTTGATGTCCAAGATTTTATTTAATGGAAGAATGTATTCGTCTATCCATCTTGAAGCGCGAATAATTTTTTCTCTATAGTCAACCTTTTTAACATTAGCTTTTAATTCACGAGTTTCATTCAACAAACTAATGGTATTCTTTTCCACCATTTCATAAAATGAGCGAATCTCGTTGCTAAGTTCATTGATTCGATTATTCAATAGCACTTTATCACCATTGATATTCTCTCTTATTTTTCGATACAATTCAGCAATTGAAACGTGATACTTTTCAATTGTTTCTGGCAACATTGGTTTGAATTCGCTTAATATAAATTCAATTAAATTGTAATACACTGTGCGAATTTCGAAGTTCTCGTTTACATTGCTCAGTATCTTGTACTCCAATAATTGAATCTTAATATCAAAACCATGTTTTGCAGTTATTTGATTAAGTACTTCAAACGTTATCACTCCATCCTTAGATTGAGTATCATAAAGGTCGCTTATAATGTCGAAATATTCTAACAGAAAGCGAAGTATGGTTCTTGGTTCAGCTTTCATCTATTTAACTTTTTTAGGATTGGGTGCTACTTCTCCATTTCTTTCAACAATTACTGCATTGTGTTTTTCGTTGATGTTCACTTTTGTTTTCGAAGGGTAAATGAAATAGTATTTGTTAAACCCTTCCACTGCATCAGGTGCTGCAAAGATTGGAATAAAATAATGCTCTTTACAGAACTTCACAATCTCAGGTCGGTTTTGTTTATCTATTGTTGCTACCTCATCAATAAATAATGCAATTTTGTTTTTCTCATCAGTTACAGCTAATCGGTTGATGATAGACATAATCATCACTAATCGAATCATTCTATCTGTTCCATCCGACTCAACCTGATTAGCAAGGTCTACTCGTTTGTCGGCACCATGGATTTGTAATAATAATTCGATGTTGAACAATTCATTGAATTCCACTTTTCGTCCACTGTCGAGATAAGCGTTTAATACTTTTAAGTTTTCGCTTTGATCAAATTCAAAACTCATTTGACCATTGAACTCTTGTATCGAGCTAATTTTTTTAAGTTCTCCTACTATTTTTTCATTGTCAATTAATTCAATTTTCATTGACTCAATATTGGAGATACGAGTTTGAGAAAGTTTTTCATTAAATTTGGTATACACAAACTGTTTAAACTCTTCATATCGTTTAATTAATGTATAAGCAGGATTTGCAAATTGTGTAGAAATACTTTGTAATAATCCATCAATACTTCTTTCTTTGTCAGATAAGCAGGCTATTTCTTCTTCTACAAAGTTGATGAATTGATCTTCATCTGCACTATTGTTTCGCAATCTATATTTCAAATTTTCGAATGAGCCATCCTTCTTTGCTTTCAATTCAATTCTGTCTTTTTGGTGAATCGAAATTTTAGAATAGATATAATCTAAGTTGTCGTTGGTTTCGTATTCAGTAGGTATTACATCAATAGTTTCAGTTTCAAGCTTTCTTTCTTTCAGTTCTTTCACACGGTTTTCCATGTTGCGTTTCTCTTCCTGAAGTTTCTCAAGCATAATCTCTTTTTCTGAAATTTCTTTCACCAAAGTACTTAGCTTATCTTCTACTTCTTTTTTCTCAAGATTCAGTTTCTTTATTTCTAACTCCACGGTGTGGATTAGTTTTTCGAGATGAGGCTTGCCTTCTATTCGTCTTACCTTATCTTTTATTAAATCTATTTCGTGAAGTATTGATTTTAAATTAGCATCCGTTTTCTCTTTATCCACGACAGTTTTCAAAAGGTCTTCTGTTTGCTTCTTTTCAAGTTCAAGAGTTTTTAATTCTTCCTTCAACTCTTTTATCGATTTGAATTCCTTCAAAACTATTCCTTTTGAGATGTCAATTTCCCCATCAAAAATATTCAGTAGTTTGTCCGAAATTTTCTTGATAGACTTTTTTACTTGTTTGCTTGGCAAACTAGTTACTTGTTCGGATAGTATAGAATTCAGTAGTTTTTTTACATCTTCATTATCGGATATTTTATGAATCAACAAATTGGTGTAATTGTCAATTTGGTTTTGGTGCGAAACAATTTGTTGATTTAATCTGTCAAGGCGTTGTTCCAATTGCTTGCTCGACAATTTCTGACTTTCGATTGTTGTAATTCTTGTTTCAATTTCCTTACGTTCTTTATCCAAATTGCGCAACGATTCTTTCAAGAAATCCATCGATTCGAATTTGTTTATTTCTTCAAGCTCGGTTTGTTTTTCGAATAAAGAGTTTGCACTATTCCTAACGTCTGAATTTTTTTCACCAATTCGGGAAGCATATTTAAGTTCCTTTGGTTTCAATATTTCGTTTATTTCATTTTGTATTGTTGAAATATTTTTCGCTTTGTCTAGTATGGTTATTTCTAATTCAGGAATGGCTGTAGTATAAGAGTTGTTGAACGCAAACAAAAGTTCGCTCACAATTTTAGTTTTAGAGTTGTAAAGTTTTACTTGCTCTCTGTATTCAAGAAAATCAGCTCTTACCGATTTGATGTTTTTTATTTCATCATTTATTCTCAACAAATCAACAATGTCTTTTTTGTTTTTTTGAGAGAAATTTAATCCTTCGTTTTCGCGGTTATCAGCAATAATGAGCGAATCTTTAAGCGTTTTATTGGTAATTAACTTCGAGTTGATTAAGTAACGATATACTTTCGAAAAGTTGTTACTCAATCCGTCTGCTTTTACAGTGTCTTCGAGCCAAACTACTGCATTGTTTTTAATTCCACGATGATATACATGATTGAAGACATCCGTTTTGGTTGCAAACTTGGTGTGTGTTATTCCTTTTTTATTGAGATTTTCGAGTACTTCGTTAAAATCCATCAATCGTTGATGAGTACCTTCCGTTTCAAAAAAGAAATCTTCACTATATTCGGATTCTATTTTAAAATATTCCAACTCTCCATCCGTATTGCGTTTCACAAGGATGCAATAAAATCCAAGTTTGTTAACTTCAAATATCAAAAAACTTTTGTTGTGTGTCGGAAAGTAGTGATGTATCGTTTCTTTATCCCCTTTTCGCTGACCGCTAAATGACATTTTTTGTCCATCGACTACAAACAAGAAGTTAAGTGCATAAATCAATGTACTCTTTCCGATATTATTTGGTCCTACCAATTGCATCGAATCGCAATTGTCCAATTTTAATTCGGCCTTTCCAAAGACTTTTGAGTTGATTAATGTTATTCGTGTAAGCATTTGTTTTAATTAGCTAATTTATTTATGCTCAAATATAGAAAGAACCTACGGCCCATCGGCATGCAGTTTTGATTGTTAATAATAAATTGTTGAGATTGGGCGGTTTGCAAAAAATATTGTTGAAAAATACTTTTCCACATATCTTCCCGAATATGTTTTTAAGTCTATTCTTTGGTGTTAGCGAAGGAAATTTTCATACAACCATCAGCATCCAATTCCTCAAGTTTTACTTCTTTTAATTGGTTGATTAAATCAGATGAGTAAGCAGTTTTTACTTTGATGTAGTTGTCGGTAAATCCATGCATATAGCCTTCTTTATTATCGGCCTCGAATAACACTTTTCTTGTTTCGCCTAAATGTTGTTGATAGAAGTGACGGAGTTTTTTTGCAGACAATATCCTCAACATTTTATTTCTTTTTTTGCGTACCGCCATAGGCACGGTATTTTTTATGTTGATGGCATCTGTATTATCTCGTTCGGAATAGGTGAAAACATGCAAATAAGATATTTCTAGCTCATTAAGGAAATTATACGTATCGATAAAATCTTCTTCTGTTTCTCCAGGAAAACCAACTATTACATCAACACCTATACAACAATGCGGCATCCGGTTTTTAATGGTGGTTACTCTTTCGGCATAAAGTTCACGTAGATATCTTCTGCGCATTGCTTTCAATATTTTGTTACTACCCGACTGTAGCGGAATATGAAAATGGGGAACAAATCGTTTTGCTTCCGAAACAAATTCTATAATTTCATTTTTTAATAGATTAGGTTCTATAGACGATATTCTGAATCGGTCAATTCCATCAATAGTATCGAGTGCTTTGGCCAAATCGAAAAAGGAATTTTCGTTTTTACTCGAAGTAGTGGCTAAGTTCGAATTGTTGGCACCAAAGTCTCCAAGGTTCACTCCTGTAAGTACTATTTCTTTTACTCCTTTCGAAGCTATTTCTTTTGCATTTTTTAAAACATTCGCAATACTATCACTTCTGCTATTTCCTCGTGCGAGCGGTATGGTACAAAAGGAGCAATTGTAATCACATCCATCTTGCACTTTCATAAAAGCCCGTGTTCTATCACCTACAGAATAAGAGCCAACAAAAAAATTGGCTTCTTCTATTTCGCAGCTATAAATTTCGGCTTTCGTTTTTTTGGTTAAATCATTCAAATATTGTAACAATTTGAACTTTTCGGAAGCCCCAAGTACTAAATCAACTCCTTCTATATTGGCTATTTCCTCTGGTTTCAGTTGCGCATAACATCCCACAATAACTACATAAGCCTCCGGAGAATGACTCATGGTAGTTTTAACTATCTGTTTACATTCCTTATCAGCATTGGCAGTTACCGAACAGGTATTAATAACGTAAACATCGGCAGGTGCCGAAAAATCTACCTTACTATATCCTTGTTCTTCGAACAAACGAGCAATAGTGCTAGTTTCCGAAAAATTAAGCTTGCAGCCTAATGTATGAAATGCTACTTTTTTCATATGGACTGCGAAAGTACAAAATACTTACACACCCTCGGCCATCGATATTTATTGTTCGATGTTGATTTTTCAAATAGCCCGCGTCCTTTTATTTAATGCATAAAAAAGTATAAGGATAGGTAGAACATGTGGAGTCGTTTGATGCAACTTTATAGTGTATACTTTTGAAAATTACTTAATGAATCGTGTTTTTTTACTCCGTGAGCAGGTCAAAAATCATTTTTGAGCATTACTTTTTGTTGAAAAAGGTTGAAATATGTGAAAACAAAAAACATTTTTAGTGATAAAAAATGTTTCTGGGGAACTAAAAATATATTTTGGGGAGGTAAACACACATTTTTTATTCCCCCAAAATCATTTTAAAGTACTAAAAATAGATTTTGGGGACGGGTGAAATCATTTTAAAGTACTAAAAAATGTATTTGGGGAGGTACAAAACTATTTTTTAGTGGAATGAAATATATTTTTAGTTCCCCAAAAGTATTTTAAAGTGGTATTTTTTTATTGTTTTCGACTCCGAATCGACCATTTTTTGATTTTTAAGTCAAAAACAGGCCTTACGGAAGGCATTTTTGAGCTTTAGAGTTTTTATTCGGTAAAAAAATGAGTTGTGGACTTTGGTCATTTTAACAATAAATCGCAAGCGAGAAATATTTAAATAAGGAGTAAAAAAAATACTGTAATTTTGAAACAAACCAAATACAATTATCAAATAAACCGAAAATAACAATGAATAAAATAAATCCGAATGTAGATTTTTATTTTAATAAAGCTTCGAAATGGCAAAAGGAAATGGAACAATTAAGGGTGATTGCCCTCCAAAGTGGGCTTACCGAAGAATTGAAGTGGGGTTGCCCTTGTTATACATTTCAAAAAAGTAACGTGATTATTATTCATGGATTTAAAGAGTATTGTGCTTTTCTGTTTATCAAAGGTGCCTTGCTGAAGGATTCCAAACACATACTCATTCAGCAAACTGAAAATGTACAAGCAGGTCGTCAGATTAGGTTTACTAGTGTAAACGAAATTATTAAATTGGAGAACACACTGAAGGCTTATATTAAAGAAGCCATAGAGGTTGAAAAAGCAGGTCTTAAGGTAACTCTTAATAAGAACACTAATCTTGTTTTTCCCGAAGAATTTAAAAATAAATTAGAGGAAAACCCTTCCCTGAAATTAGCTTTTCAGGCATTAACACCTGGAAGGCAACGAGCATATAATCTTTTTTTCTCGGCACCAAAGCAATCAAAAACTCGCGAAGCAAGAGTTGAGAAATGCATTCCACAAATACTTATCGGAAAAGGACTGAACGATTAACAATTACTTGTAATTATCTATTTCTACAAATTTATTGCAAAACGGGTACTCGTATTCTATTTGGTTCGAAGCCACAATAATCAAGCGGTTTTTGCCATACTTTGTCACCAAATTTAAATACCAATCAATTGCTTTTTTATCCAAGTTTGATGTCGGTTCATCAAGCAATAACAAAGGTGTATTGCAAAGTATGGCCAATGCAAGTCGCACCCTTTGTTTCATACCCGATGAGTAGTATTTTATTTGTTTGTTTTTTGATTTTTCAAGTTCGATTAATTCAATAAAAGCGGGAGTAGTCAAGTCTTCTAAATAAGGTTTGAATTTTCCTTGAAAAGCAATTGCTTCGGTGAGTGTAAACTCTTCGTAAAGTTCGAGATACGGAGATGCAAAACTAAGGTGTTTAAATAATTTTTCTGCTTCAATAGTTTTCTGTGTAAGGTCGTGGTAAGCAATCGTCCCTTCCGAAGCAATTAAATTTCCCGCAATCAACTGTAGTAATGTCGACTTTCCCGAACCATTAGCTCCAAGGATTACATAATTATTACCCAATGCAAATTCATAATTAAAATTACGGAATATCCATTCATAATTATAGCGTTTCCCGATATTTGATAGTGTAATTTGCATTTGCGCAAAACTACTAAAAATTAGCAAAGCGAATAAACCATCGCCTATTACAATAAAAAAACTATTTTTGTTTCCCTAAAACAACAATGAAGATGAATTACCTGAACACGTTAGCCTTTGCACAGGAAATGGATGCAAATGACAAGTTAAAAAGCTATCGCGATAAATTTTATTTCCCTATGATGAATGGAAAGAAAACCATTTATTTTACCGGAAATTCGCTTGGGCTGCAACCGGTGAGTGCTCAGGAATATGTACTGAATGAAATGGAAGACTGGGCAACCTTTGGAGTAGAGGGGCATTTCCATGCTCGCAACAATTGGCTTTCTTATCACGAAATGTTTGCCCTTCCTCTTTCCAAAATAGTTGGGGCCTTGCCCGAAGAAGTGGTGGTGATGAATCAGCTTACTGTAAATTTACATTTGCTTCTGGTTAGCTTTTACAGACCACAAGGCAAGCGTTACAAAATTATCTGCGAAGCAAAAGCATTCCCATCCGACCAATATGCATTGCAATCTCAGGTCAGGTTTCATGGATATAATGCAGATGATGCAATTATTGAAATAGAACCAAGAGAAGGCGAGAACTGTATTCGTCATGAAGATATATTAAAAGCAATAGAAGAGAATAAAGATGAATTGGCTTTAGTGATGTTTGGCGGAGTAAATTACTTTACCGGTCAGGTATTCGACATGAAAGCAATAACCGAGGCAGGTCATAAAGCAGGAGCTTTGGTAGGATTCGATCTCGCGCATGCAGCAGGAAATATTAAACTTCATTTGCACGAATGGAATACAGATTTTGCAGCATGGTGTTCTTACAAATATTTAAACTCCGGCCCGGGAGGAGTGTCGGGAGTGTATATTCATCAACGTCATTTGAACGATGCCTCCATTCCTCGATTCGAAGGGTGGTGGGGACACGATAAAGCAACTCGCTTTAAAATGCCCAATAAATTTATTCCAATGCAAACTGCAGAAGCATGGCAAATGAGCAATGCTCCTGTTATTTCAATGGCTGTTCACAAAGCTGCAGTTGATTTATTTGATGAAGTTGGAATGAATGCTTTAGTTGAAAAAGCTACGTTGTTAACCGGATATTTAGAATTTATAATTGATGAGATAAACACAACACTGAAAGAGAAATTAGAAATAATTACCCCTAGGGATAAGACACAGCGCGGTTGTCAAATCTCGATTGTTGCTCATGGACGAGGGAAAGATTTGTTTAATAAACTTACTGAAGGGGGTGTTATATCCGATTGGAGAGAACCCAATGTGATAAGATGCGCTCCTGTTCCTTTGTACAATTCATTTGCAGATATTTTTACTTTTGGCGAAATATTAAAAAGCAGTTTATAATTTGGAGCCGATTAAGTTTACAACACATTTAGAAAAACTGTCCACTTGGACTATTGCTGTGTTACCTGTAGATATTAAAAAGGTGTAAAAAAGCATTTGCGAGTAAAAGGAATGAAGATTACAGAAGCAAAAGATAAAACGATACTTGTTCCTGATGATTTCAAAAAGGTATTGGTGAAAAACAAACTCTTTCCTTACTTCGAAAGCCTTGCCTATTCTCACCGTAAAGAATATGTAACTTGGATAAACGATGCAAAAAAGGTAGAGACCAGAAAAAAAAGGATGAATTCGGCAGTAGATAAATTATCCCAAAAACAAGGACTCAACGATAATTATAAAAAGAAATCAAATACAAATTCAAACACTAACATTTTAAACCAATAGAAAAGATGAGTAATAAAAATGTAACATTAATAGGAGCTGGTCTAGTAGGTTCTCTACTGAGTATATATCTAGCCAAAAGAGGATATAAGGTAAACGTTTTCGAACGCAGACCAGATATGCGAAAAGCTACCATGTCAGCTGGTAAATCTATTAACCTTGCTTTAAGTGACAGGGGATGGAGAGCACTGGAAGGAGTTGGAATTGCTGATGAAATACGCAAAATAGCCATTCCTATGTATGGTCGTCACATTCATAATAAAAATGGAACAACTTCGTTTCAACCATACGGTAAAGATAACCAAGCAATCTATTCGGTGTCACGTGCCGATATAAATATGAAACTGATGGATCTTGCCGAACAACAACCAAACGTTAAAATTAATTTTGATGAACGTTGCACGCAAATTGACAGAAATGTTTTGGAAACACATTTTGAAAATAATACTACAAAATCTACTACTTCGATAAAAAGTGATTTAGTATTTGGGGCAGATGGGGCTTTTGCCGCTTCGCGTTTAAATATGCAGCTTTCTACTGAT
>CAIWDF010000221.1 GCA_903911435.1 uncultured Bacteroidota bacterium | reverse complement strand
CTCGATGTAGTTAGGGCAATTGTCTTGGATATTCACAAAATCCTCTGGCGGATTCATATTGTATTTTGAGCAAAACATCGTTTTTTTAGTATAAAAGTCACAGGTATGACAACACTTTGGTGGTGCCAATGCCTTCATCATTTTGTATTCAATTAGAAAATCTGGTTCTTTATACATTATCCCAACTCCGATTTATTATTCTATGGAACTTGCCATTTTTGGTGAATTCAATTAATGATGGTGGTGTTCCATTTTCTTGAATGTACGATGCTATATAATCTAATGGCCAATCCCAATCCCAATCAGCAGGTATATTTGATTTACTTTTATATGCAATTTCAACAAATAACTTTGCAGCTTTTTCTCCTGCATACCCTTCATGATCTACACATAAATATTCTGTTACTGGCGCATCAGATAAAGCACCATAATAGGTCACAGCCAGCATTTCTTTTCCAGACGCTTTAGATGTATGCTTGCGCCAGTTCCAGCTTGTCACCTCCATTTCTGAACCTTCAATGCCCATAATGTCATCATTTCTAAGTGACAATGGCGGTCCTTCAGAAGGTGGAAATTCAAATCCACATGCAGGGCAAACTTTAGCAGATATATAAACTAATTCTCCGCAATCATCACAAACTTTAACAGGTGCTTCCCCATTTCCTTTATCTTTTTTATTTGGCGGTTTTATATTAGTAATAGGGCCATGCGTTTCGACTACGCCAGCAAAATCTAAAACTAAACAATGATCCGTGTGTGATTTTGGACGCATACCACGCCCTGCCATTTGAACATAAAGACTAGCTGACATCGTTGGGCGAAGCATGGCAATCAAGTCAATGTCTGGATAATCAAACCCAGTTGTCAAAACATTGGCGTTTGTTAATGCTCTAATTTTACCAGATTTATAATCATCAATAATTTGAGCGCGTTCTTTTTGCGGTGTTTCTCCGGTAATGCATTCAGCAATAATGCCTTTTGAAATTAACACATCTTTTATATGGTGCGCATGGTCAACACCAGCACAAAAGAATAACCACGCTTTTCTATCACCAGCTAATGAAATAACTTCGCTAACGACTTCTTGATTCTTATCATCATTATCAACAGCGGCTTGCAGCTCTGAATCTATAAATTCACCTCCTCTTTTATGTACTTTGCTTGTATCAAGTTTAGAAGATGTAATTTTAGATCTTAATGTGGATAAAAATCCTTTGCTGATTAAATACTCAATACTAACAGGATCAATCAATTCATCAAATAATGCTGGTTTATCGGTAATCAATCCATCATATAAAAGATAAGGACTAGCTGTTAAACCTATAACCCTAAGCGCAGGATTAATAATCAATAAAGAAGACAATAATTTTCTATAACCTCCTTCATCTTTATGTGAAACCAAATGACATTCATCGATAATAACTAAATCAATATGACCAAGCTGTTGCGCTTTATTTCTAATAGATTGAATCCCCGCAAAGGTAATAGGTTCACCTAATTGGCGTTTATTTAAACTGGATGAATAAATACCCATTGGCGCACCTTTCCAATGCTCCCTCATTTTTTCAGCATTTTGAGATATTAATTCTTTAACATGAGTCAACATTAATACCTGAGTTTCAGGCCAATTCTGAAGCGCATCTTTGCAAAGTGCAGCTATAATATGACTTTTTCCAGATCCGGTAGGAAGTACCAAACATGGATTCCCTTTGTTACCATCACTAAACCATTTATATAAATCATCAATAGCTCTTTGTTGATATTGCCTTAACATTTTTTATGGCACCTTTTATTTTTTTGTTGTTCAGATAATGTAGCCCACCTACAATTTGACGGCTCATAATTTCCATCAACATCTATTCTATCTAATGTTTTATTTTCAGGTCTTTCTCCCATATCTTCTAAAAAGTTTTTAAAATCACTCCACCTTTCACACACAAATATTCCACGCCCACCATATCTATGGTAATCAGTGTAATTTTTACCTCTGCACCTATGGTGCATTGATACCCATGATTTATGAGTTCTGCTTTGCGCTCCTTTTATGTTATGCCCATGAATTGTGTTTGATTTTTTTATTCGTTCTGATTGCTGTTCTTTTTGCAAACATCCACATGACCTACTTGATTCATTTTTTAACCTTAATCCATTAATTATTTTTACATTTCCACAATCACACAAACAATTCCATCGAGTACGGCCTAAATTAGATTCAGCCCTTGATAAAACTAAAAGTCTATTAAATTTTTTTCCTGTTAAATCTATAAATTTCATAACTTACTCAATGTATCGTTGTTGGTATGTTTATTATATACCAATAAAGATATATAAATTTATTAATAATTAGTTTCATCCTATTATCTTCCCATTAAATATATTTTTAAGATCAGCAATAAAAGTATCGCCACTAATACATGCTTGAGGATTTGCTACTATCTCTGATGACTTATAGCCATTTTCACCATTGATTACGTCTACACCATCAATAACATAAACTGCATGATTACCATCTGGCGAATCTTTGCGTTGATAAGGTACAAGGTCTGGGTGTAACACATGAGAATCACACCCTAACCTTTGAAATTCTACTGGGATAGCATCTGCATCATGGCGTTCACATCGCCAGGTGCTGTCATCCATCGCAGTTGAATGCGCACAGGTTCGGCAATTAACATGTTTTGTTGTTTTATTTTTGTGGCAAAACTCATGCGCTGCACAAAATTTGCATTCATACCAACTTGGATCTGTATTAAGTGGCTCTGGCATACGCTCAGACTTAACAATGCGATGTCCTCGGTCAATATACTTTTCAGCGATCTCTGGTACGAACTTAACTCGCTCTGTGTAAATACGATCATCGTTTTTACAAACTGCATAATAAAGTGCGCGATCAATACCAGATCCTTGCATATACACTTGCATCTGTATGTAATGCATCAATTTAGACTTTTCTACGCCATGTTTAACTAAATCATCAAACGATTTTAAAGCATGTGTTTTAGCTTCTAGGATGTGTTTTTTATTTGGTGCTTCCGGTACGCCAGAAAATATAATGCCATCAAGCGATCCAGATACATGACATCCAAAATCAACACGAGATTGATGCTCAGATGTATTGCCAATATGAATACCGATAGATCTTAAATCTGAAACAATAGTGATTTCTTCCATATGTCCACGTCTAAATAAACGCAACAATCTACCTTGGAATTCTTCTTGCACTGCCCATCTAAATGAAAGCCACAACCATCGGTCACATGAATGACCAAGCATAGATCCACCCATGTGTGGGCGTGGTTTCTCTTTTCTATCTTGATGTGCTTTATCTATTAATGAGGATATAGAATGATTTGATTCTGGAATTAACATAAATACTCCGAAGAAAAAGGGCGTGTGTTAAACGCCCTTATTTTGTTACTTATTTAGCTGCCCAAGGTGGTGGTGCTTTGCCATCAGTTGGTGGTGTAGATTTTTGTGCCATGACAATTCCATTTTCTACTGCTTTAAATCCAGAAACACTATTAGATGCATCATAATTACCACTAGCAGGCGTAATTTTTAATTTAATGGATAAGTTGCCACCAATTAATTGATCGGTATCTGACACTTTAGTTAAACCAATAGCTCGCATGATTTCACCAAGTTGTTGGCGACCAATTTCCTCTGCTTGTGGATTTGGGTTCTTAATATTAATCATCCCAAATACAATACGTCCTTGGTGTGTTGGGCCAACGATTGTATATTTCACATTGATGTACTGACCATTGCCAGCTTTGGTTGTTTTGATTTCAGCACCAGAAATAGTTGATGCATACCATCCTTCAGGCAATGGTTCAAAATTAGTTTGAGTGCTGACCGGTAAATCTTCTACGTTAAAACTTTGTTCTAAAAAAGCCATGATTATTATCCAATTGTGATTTTGTATGATGGTCTACCAGGCTTTGATGTAATCGCGCCAAGTAAAATAGTTGTTATTTCTGGTGAGCATTTTTTCCACGCTGCCATATTAATGGCAGGTGTCCATCTAAATAAACTAGGTAGATGCTCAGTCAACCCATTTTCTGCTGCAATTTCTTGAACCATTTCTGCATTTACTTTTCTATCAATACGCCCAGTGACTTTAATCACCATGTTATTAATTTTACAAGTTTCAACACCATCAAGAGATTCTTGTATCTTCATCAAAGATGTAATTTGATCCTCAATAAGTCTACGTTCAGAAACAACGTATTCTTCTTGTTCTTTAAGTTCTAACCATCTATTAGATAATTCTGTGATATCCATTAACTTCACCCAATCTCTCTAATAATTGCACCTAAGTCTGGTTGCTCCCATGCTTGAAGTTTGCCGGATCTGTCTTTAGCCATCCAAAGACCATCAGAATCACACATCAATGCGCGTTGCGCTACACCGTCAGCATCTTTTTCAACGCGAAGTGCCAACACTAAATCAAAAAAGTACGGAAGCGTCTGACCTAACTTAGCACCAGGCATTGATGGTGCATACATCATTCGACCTGTTTCGTCTTGTGACTTCTCAACCTTGGCGGTCATTAGCACATTCTTTCCAGGAAGATCTCTAAATGCTCTGATAAGACTCGTCATTTGCGTAGCCATTTCACCATAAGCAGCGCGACCATCTTTGGTCTGCGTTTTTTCATGAATTAAAACCACTTCGCCAATTTCAGATAGGCTATCTAAAATAACAGAATCAAACTTTTTACCTTCATCTGAAGTTAACCATGCATAGGCTTCCTTCAAATCACTCATATTTGCAACTTCAATATAAGGAATGTTACTATCCTTAATTGATAATAAACCACCTTCCGCACTAATAATGACAGGATTAGGCATGGTAGTAGACAGCGTTGTTTTGCCAACTCCTGCGTGACCATACACAAGAACCTTTACTCCATTAGAATGCACATCAGAAGTGTTTTTTAAATTAATAGCCATTTTATTTCTCCTTTATGAGCTGGTTGGAAACATTCCGGTTAGCTCTTGGATAAAGAGTATAAATATTTAAATATTAAATGTCAACATTTTAATGTTATTTATGATATTCTATTTCAAACATTAACCACCAACAGGAATAAAAAATGATGAAGTTAGAGGATATAAGGGAATTACTTAAAGATCGCAGAGTATCTATTATTGCGGAGTCAACAGGAATACACTTCAACACTATAAGAGAAATTAGAGATAACGAGAACGCTAACCCAACTTATAGAGTCATGACCAAATTAACTGATTATCTTGAGAGCAACAATGGCAGATCTAACTAATATATTTAAAGGACATTTCGCCCTTCCAGCAGAAGTTGCGCCAGCATCACCAGAATCTCAATTAAGAGATGCTATGCATGATGTAGGAATTGATCCACCAGATACTTTATATATGGATGGAAAGATTCATCGATTTAAAACCAGTTTAAAAGGCTCTGCTGGTGCAGGTGATAAGTCAGGATGGTATATATGTTATGGCGATAACATTCCATCAGGGCGATTTGGTGATTGGCGAGCAGGAATTGAATTATCATTTCGAGCAGATGTTGGGAGAAAGTTTACCCCAGCAGAAGAAATGGCACATTCTCGCAGGATGTCAGAAGCTAAAATAACTCGTGATGCAGAATTAGCAAAGCAGCATGAAGTCACTGAGGATGTAGTATCAAAAATATGGACTGATTGCACACCGGCACATAAAGATCATCCCTACTTAAAAAAGAAAGGCATATCAGTACATGGTGCAAGAGTGACTGGTGATGGAAGATTAGTCGTTCCTTTATATAATCAAGATGGGTCACTCTCAACACTTCAATACATCTCAACTGATGGTGGTAAGCTTTATCATAAAGGTGGTGCGACAGGCGGTAAATTTTGGTCAATTGGAAACTCAGAGAATCCTAAAACAATATTCATAGCAGAAGGTTTTGCCACAGCCGCTACCATTCATGAAGCAACAGGAAACATTTGTATCGTAGCCTACTCAGCATCAAATATCGTACCCGTCACAGCCATCATGCGTGAAACCTATGGCGCAACCCAAGACATTGTCATTGTAGCTGATAACGATTCATCTGGCGTGGGTATGCGCTACGCAGAGCAAGCCTCAGCAAAGCATGGTGCAAGAATAGTCATGCCACCTGAACTTGGTGATGCTAACGATTTTGTTGCAAGTGGTGGTGATTTGCTTGGCTTATTATCCCCTCCTACTGATAACTGGTTAATCCCAGCAGACGATTTAAGCAGTCAACCCTCCCCTGTTAAATGGTTAATCAAAGGATGGATACAAGAAGATGCATTAATTATGATACATGGACCATCCGGTGGTGGTAAAACATTTATGGTACTCGATCAATGCCTTCGTATCTCATCAGGTGGTGGTGAGTGGATGGGACATAAAGTTAAGGCTGGCTCAGTAGGTTACTTTGCTGGGGAAGGTCATCATGGACTGCGTGGTCGTATCGCGGCATGGAAACAAAAGAATAATATTAGCAAATTAAATATGTGGGTATCAAAGTCGGGATGCGATCTTAACACGCCAGCAGGATATCAACGTGTACGCGAGGCACTCCTCAAACTTGAAGAACGCCCAGCCATGATTGTATTTGATACGCTACATCGATTCCTCCTTGGTGATGAGAACTCTGCCCAAGATGCAAAAGGCATGTTAGATGCCTGCTCTGCCTTAATGATAGAATTTGGTTGTACCGTAGTTTTAGTTCATCACACTGGCGTATCCTCTGAAACTCAGCATCGCGCTCGTGGATCATCCGCATGGCGTGGCGCACTCGATATTGAAATTAGTGTATCACCTGGTGATGAATATAAACCGATGCAAATAGCACAAAAGAAATCCAAGGATGCTGAAGTATCAATAGATATTTATGCCACTCTTGAAAAAATAGCTATAGAAGGTTGGATTGATGAGGATGGAGATCAAGTTTTCAGTGCTGTATTAACCCAAGTTGATGCGCCCATAACAAATAAAAAAGAAACAAAGCTAGATTCACATAGAAAACTATTTGAACGTGTTTGGTTTGCAACAGGAGCAGAAACAAGAGAAGAGCAACCATACATTAGTCGATCCGCATTTATGGATAAATTATATTCTGATGGCTGGGCAAAAAGAACAGCGGAGAATACATTAAAACCCTCCACTATAAATGGGTTTGTAAATTTGATGGAAGCTGGCGAAGTAATAGAGCCATTTGAACATGGATGGATAATGATAGATCAAGTTAATGCCTCCGCACTTATTATGATGAGGAAAGAGAAATAATTAAAATTTCAAAACGCCCTAAACGCCCTAGGGCGTTTTTTTTACGCCCAAATTAGCTAGGGCGTTCATTATTTAAGAAATAAAGCTTAAATCCTTAAAAATAGGCAATTTTAAGCAATTTTAAGCAATTTCATTATTAAACGCCCTAGCCATAAATCTCTGTATGCCCCTAAAATACTAGTAACGCCCTAAACGCCCTAGGCGGTATTTTAGTTAGGGCGGGCGTTTTGACAAAAACAGCATAATAACGCCCGCCCACGCCCTACTCTCTTTAGGAGTAGGGCGGTAGGGCGTTTATGTTGTGCGAACTTTTAAGCGTGTTATAATTTTTATTAAGATAATTTAAATAAGGCTTTTTATGGATGAATGTGACTTTGCTTCAGAGCAGGAAGAAAAATGGCGTAAAGCGTCCATAGAGAGATGTTTGGGTATAAAGATACACATTGATGGCTGTGGTGAATGTTTGTGGTGTGGTGATGCTTTAGAAGTTGGAAGATGGTGTAGTAATGAATGTCGAGATGATTGGGTTAGGTATAGTTAAATATAAAATAATGATATAATGAAATTGTGGCTAGGGAATGCAACCCGAATAATAGATTGAGCGTCTATTGCCACATAACCTATTAGCTCATAATCTTACTCAAGGATTTTCAAAATGCCAATATACAAAGAATTACCTTCTGCTGATAAATTAAAAGAATTAATTACTATAACTTCCTGTGGAAAAGTAATATCTAACAAAACTGGAAAAATATTTAAATTAAATTTAACTCTTAATGGATATTATCAAATTACATTAAAAGGAAAAAGGTATTCAGTACAAAGAATAATTTTTACTTATTTTAACGGACAGTTTCCTAGAAATTATATGATAGATCACATTAATGGAATAAAAACAGATAATAGAATTGAAAATTTAAGATTGATAAAAGGTCATCAAGAAAATTCACAAAATATGATTCGTTATAAAAATAATAAATCTGGATATCACGGAGTATGGAAGGTTAAAAATACTTTTTATTCTAAAATACAAGTTAATGGTAAGCCAATAAATTTAGGATCATTTAAAATAGGCTTAGATGCTCATAATGCTTATCTTGAAGCTAGAAAGATTTATTTTAATATTCAACCTATCCCTAGAGATATGGTTGGCATATAATTTAACTTGCTTGCAGGCATTCACTTGCTTGCAGGCTTATCTATATTAATTTATTTTTAGGAGTGTTGAGATGAGTGAAGAGAAGAGTAAGGTATCGCCACAAAGTTTAGGCGGTCAGGCGAGAGCTAAGGCGTTAACGCATAATGAGAAGGTTGCTATTGCACGTCAAGGTGGAAATAAGAGAGATGATGTGCTGAGTAGTGAAAAGAAACATAAGATTGCTGCACAAGGTGGTAAAGCTTCACGTGAGTAAAGATGTGGGATGAATGTACAGGGATGTATATTTGATGTGGAAGGGTGTAGGAATGATGTTAAGGATGTTGGGAAGTGTGGATGTGTGGAAAATGTTTAAATATTGGGTTTTTTGAATGCAAATGAGAATCATTCTCATTTAAAAGCCTAAATGATAATCATTCGCATTTGTAAACGTTAATGAGAATCATTCGCATTTAGAAAAGCCTTATAAATCAATGATTTACAGAAAAACAGAGCTTTTTTGATAAATGATTATCGTATTGTAAAAGAGCAAGTTCACACTGGTATTCAAAAGGCTATTTAAGCATGCCATAATTGACGTTAGGGCGCTTTAAAATAAAAAGCAATGCTATGGTAGCATTAAATTATAAACGTCGCTTAAAACGCAATTATGAATGGTATTAATTAAACTATATTGTTAAAGTGTAATTAAATCAATCACTTGTGAAAGTGAGTAGGGATAGTATCGTAATTGGTGGGATGATGCAAGGATGATGGATTGATGATGCTAGGATATTGCAGCAAGGATGATAGAATTCTAGGCAATAAAAAAGGCGCTTATTAGGCGCCTTTATTGTTTGAGCTGCTTGAGCTGGTGATATTACTCTTTAAAGTATTCAAGTAGTGCACGTTGCACTATGTGACTGTTTTTTAGTTCGTGATCCTTAACTTTGTTATATAAATGGATTGGTAGGCTTATAAGCATGTTTTTCGCCTTATCTTGATGATTCTTTTTTGGGCGGCCTGTTTGTTTTTTTTCAATTGTCATTGTTTGATCCTACCAGTTCAAAGTGATAAAAGTTAATTGTTTTCTGAATTTTAAATAATCATTAAAAGTGTAAAGTTTCATATCGTTTGAATAATCAGTTAATACAAAAGTGTTTTCTATGTAAAAAAATTCTACTTTCAATTTTTCATTGTTCAAGTCTGTTACCTGGTGGGTAAATTTAACGCCATTCATTAATTGTTTTTTGTTAATTATGATTTTCATTGT
>CAIWDF010000220.1 GCA_903911435.1 uncultured Bacteroidota bacterium | reverse complement strand
CGGAGCGCTCCTACGGAGCTATTGTATTCCGCAAACAAAATATTCTATGAAACAAATTCAACTCCGTATGAGTTTCTAGTTTGTAGAAAACGACAAACCCCAATTTAACAAGCTCCTAGGGAGCTATTGTATTCCGCAAACAAAATGTTTTATGAAACAAATTCAACTCCGTAGGAGTTTCCAGTTTGTAGAAATCGACAAACCCCAATTTAACAAGCTCCATAGGAGCGTCCCGTTAATCCGTATCTATTTAAATATTCTGTTCGCTCCTACGGAGCTATTGTATTCCGCAAAAATATGTTCGATGTTATAAATTAAAACCCCGTAGGAGTTCCCTGTTTGTAGAAAACGACAAATCAAAATGTAACAAGCTCCGTAGGAGCGTCCAGTTAATCCGTTTCGAATTAAATATTGAAATACGGTTTCATATTTCTTTTCAATATCATAATTGCTTTCATTCCCCCTAAAAAAAAATCCTGCCCTTATTATTGAGCAGGATTTATTCATAAATATCTTTTCGATGACCTAAATTAATTACATCAATGAGAAGTTGCTGGTCCACTACGTTGTATATAATTCGATAGTCGCCCACCCGAATTCGGTAAGCATCTCTTCCCTTCAATTTTATATAACCCTGCGGCCTTGGGTTTTTAGCTAATTGATAAATAGCTGCTTTTATTTTAGAGTAATCAGGTTCATTGATTTTTTCTAGTGCTTTTATTGCATTTTATTAATAACAATACGGTAAATCATTTCTTTGATTTTCGTTTAGCCTCTATTTGGCTGAATGCTTTTTCGATTGGTATTGATGGCTCATTCACCATCTTTGCTTCGTCATATAATCGAATATCTTCCAATTCTTCGAGCTCTTCCAGCATTCTCTGGTAATTTTTCAAAGGAAGAATAACAGCTATCTTTTTGCCATTATCATCAGTTACGAATTGAGTTTTCATCTGTATTTATTTTTTACAAAGATAATTCTTTTTCTAGTAGGTTTATTGTTCGAGGCTAACACTACTCCTGATTGTCCCCCCTCGTCCTCTTTTGTAACGAGGACACTCGAGAAATGCGTTTGCAACGCATTCTATTCCCTAATAAATACCCTCCGGGAGAAGCACAAAAAAATCCTGCCCTTATTATTGAGCAGAATTTTTTTATTCTCTCTATTCATCTTTTTCAATGGATTTGTTTTTCTAATCCTAATTCCTAAATCATGGAATCCTAAATCGAGCTTACTGAGGTGTAAAATCAATTGGGTTCGACCATTTGCTCAAACCAGTTTTGCTCGATTTGGTGCGTTTGCGCAGCTTTATTGCTTTGCCAGCTATCATCCCTATCAATAAAGTTTTGGCAATGGTGGTGGTTTCCATATCTATCCAAGTAACTCCAGCATCAATGCTGAATTGCCAGAAATAAGTGGCTTTTACATATTTTCCATCCACTTTCACAGCTATCGCGAATAATTTCACTTCACCTGTGCCTGCACCTTGACGTGCATAGAAATCTTGTTTCTTGAAATGAGCACTACCTGCCACCACCATCTTCGCTTCTTCAATAATGCTCACTGCATTTTCAATATTGGTTCTTGCCAAATCGTTTACATAGCTCAACGCATTGAGTAATATTCCATATAAATTATTTTTAGCAGTTTCTTTTTCTGCACTCGACCCTAAACCCTTTAATTTGGCTTTGGTGATGGCTTTCGAATACACTACTAATTGTGTATTGAACAACACCATTTGCGTAAACGGAACAGTAAAAAATCCACCCACATCGTCAACAAACGCTTGATAGATGGCATTCGAATTGGTCAAAAATTGTGCATCACGGGTAGATCTGCTAAAGCCAAGTTTTGCTTTAATCAATTTTACTCTGATGGCTAACATGATAATGACTCTGTTTTGATTATGGTCGGTGAGCACACCTCCATTACGCATCATTGCTTTGCGGTCATTGCGCGAAAGCATACGTTT
>CAIWDF010000219.1 GCA_903911435.1 uncultured Bacteroidota bacterium | reverse complement strand
GTCCAATAACCCTAGAGTACTAACAGATAATATTTATTATCACTTTATTAACTTGATTAAAATAGAAGGTATATTATGTCAAACACAAATCAAATACTTGTAAATAATAAAACAAAATATAAATTTATGAATTTTAAAAATCTAAAAAAAGCAACTTTAATATTTGGCTTACTTATCCTAACAACCGCAGCTTTCTCTCAAGGTATTGAGGGAGGGGACTTAGTTAAAAGTAAATCTGTGTTATTGAAAAAACCGATGGCTTATGATAATCCTAATGGAAAGAAAATTGAAGGGCCAGATGCAAAAAGATCAGAGAAAGATAGAGAAGCAAATTGGAGGGTGTTTTCTGATAGGGACAATAATCCAACCTACTTCGACAAGAATTGCACTAAAAAGAATGTGACGTTGCATTTTATGGAGTGTTTTGTTGTTGCACAAGAAACTGAAGATGCAGTTAGAATTGTCAGATTCGATCCGGTGAATCAACCATTTATTGATAAACCTGGTTCTAAAAAAGGAGAACTTATTTTTAAGCCGAGTGCAGAGGACGTTGGTTGGGTTAAAAAGAAATATTTGTTATTATGGGATAGAGCTTTAGTAAACGACTCAACCAAATACACCAAGAAGGCTATCTCAGTAAAGAAACTTGATAACAGTAGTGGTAATGGGTTGCAAAGTATTATCAAAAAAGGAATTCTTGACTTGTACACTTATCCTGAGCCTGACAAGTCAAAATATTCCGCAGGAAAGGATATCACCTTGTTTCAGTATCTTTTTATATTAAAAGAAGATCCAGAGAACAAAATGCTACTTGTCGCAAAAGCGAACCGAATAACACCTTCTGGTTCAAGTGATGAAATGTTGGGTTGGGCTAAAAAAAGTGAACTCCAAGTTTGGGATAATGCGGTATGTTTAAGGATTAACTTCGATGAGGAAGCTATTCAAGAAAGAAAAGAAAAGAACATTAAAGTACAGTTTTTTAAAGATATTAATGGAGCAAAAACATTCAGAGATGGAAAAGTTGCTCCTGCCTTGCCGTTTGTATATGATGACCCCAACAAGGATGGAGAGAATAGGGATGATAATCCATATTTTTATGGATTCCCTATTATTGATAAAGACTTGAAAGAGCCAAACATCTACAAAACAGGATATGTTACTCAAACTGTAAATAGTCAAGGAAAAGATATATTTTCTGCGAGTAGACAAGCAAAAATTAACGAGACCTTCGAGGGTATTAAGAAAAATTTTACAAAGGTTAATATTCTCTTCGTAATAGACGGAAGTCAGAGACAATTCATGAAAACAGTATCACAAGCCATACGTGATATTGCCTTACTTGATGGTTCTTCAAATACCACCAAAAATGAATATAAGATAGGAGGGATAATTTACAATGATGCAAAATGTGAAGAAGATGCATTTAAGACCATCGCACTTATGAAAGACAAAGATAGCTTTATTGAAAAATTAACCGATGAAGCAAATAAGACATCCCCATGTGTGGTGAATAGAGATTTGAATGGTGCCCCTATTTATACTGCTGTTACCAAGGCTTGTAACATGTTTGATAGTAAGGATCAAACTAATATTATAGTTGTGGTTGGAACAACTTCGGACCCTATAAAAACAGGAAAGGCGGAGGCTTTAAAATCTTTGATTGAAAAGCAGGTGAAAATTAATTTCTTCCAAACAGTAAGTAAAGATGGAGCTTTGTATGACTCTTATGTCAAAGATTGTCAAAGTTTTTTAATACAAAATGCTCAAGCTTTTGATAAGAAGTATTTTCCTGAAGATTTGAAAAGCGGGAAATTGAAACCAGCAACTATTAAAAGCTCGGAAACAGACAATTTTGCATATTTAGAAAACTCAGGAGTTCCAGGAAACTTTCAATGGGTTGATGCTGGAGGGCAAATAAAGCCTAGTGATGTTAGTAAAAAAATTCAAAAATTGATTCGTGAAAATGAAAACAGAATGAATCAAATAATTGAGCGTTATGATGGAAATACGACAGGAGCTGCTAAAGGTGTGAAAGAAGGAGCTGATGATCAGGAAGAAACAAAACAGTTGATGGCTTTATTTCTTGATAAAGGGTTTAAAGCAGAGGATATAGATCAATTAGCAAATGTTCAGAATTTTCAATTATTCATTGAAGGGTATGCTTCTGTTTCCAACAAGAATCTAGCTCAACCGGTGTTGACAAGAACCTTATTTATAAGTAGAACAGAATATCAGGATTTGGTTGATATTTTCGCGAATCTCAATGATAGTTACACTTCTTCAAATCAGAGGACAGGTGCAGTTAATACCTACAAAGAAATTATCAAGAAATACAAAGGTAGTTCTGGTAAGGATGATCTTTTAGATTTTAATTTAAATGATTTCATGAAATTGGTGACTGGATTATCTGGTATTTCCACAAATCCTTTATTCAAGAGAAGTTTGGAAGATATTCAAAATGAAAAAAAGACAAGTGCTGAGGAATTGGCAAAACTTAAGAATTCATTTGCTTTGATTAATAGTAGGCTTAAAAAGGTAAAGAGTAATAAGAATCTGAGACTAGAACAAGGTGATGAATCTTATTATTGGATTCCAGAGAGCGTATTTCATATTGATTTTTAGAAATAGTTATGTCAGAAAATAATTCCATTATTGAAATCAATAACCTATCCTGTAGCTATTCTAAGAATATTGCTGATAGGGTATTGTACATCGAAAATCTTAAACTTGAAAAAGGGAAAATTATTTTCCTTTTAGGTGCTTCAGGCTCTGGTAAAAGTACATTGCTCGAAACTCTGGGACTAATGAATGACACCATAGCCGATGGTAAAGTGGAGTTGGTTCAGCATGCTGATGTTCGTTACGACTTTTCGAATTTGTGGAAGAATGAAAATGAGCACGAAATAACAAGAATCAGAAAGGATTTCTTAAGTTTTATTTTCCAGAATACTAATTTGATGGAAAGTTTTACGGCTTATGAAAACATCTGCCTTTCGCAAATGATAAAAAATAACACCGACCAATCCACAACAATCGGTGGGGCGGTTGAATTAATGAAACAAGTAGGCTTGCCAGCTAATGAGGTGGATTTGGAAAAGTTATCAGTTAATCTTTCTGGAGGGCAAAGACAAAGAGTTTCATTTGTACGTGCACTTAATACAGATTTTAAGATTCTCTTTTGCGATGAACCAACAGGTAATCTTGACGAAAGAAATGCGCATGAGTTAATTAATATTATTAAACAAAATCTTACAGACGACAAGACAGCAATTTTAGTGTCTCACGATATTAATTTGGCTTTGAAATACGCTGATCAAATAATTGTTATTTCAAAAAACATAGAAAAAAAATGTGGTGAGATTTTACCAGAAAACACTTTCAATAGGGCTCAATGGGAATCCCTTGGAAGTGAGTTGATAGCAAATTTCAGAAACAAACTTCTTTCTTTTTTCGCTTCTGACGCAAAACAAAGTACAACCGAAAATATAGAACTTAAAAGTGTTAAGCCCACTACTTACAAGAAGCTGTTTTTAGAAAAGGAAGGGAAAGTACTCTATGGGAAATCTAAGGTTAACTTGACGATTTTAATTACGATTGTCTCGCTAACGCTTCTCTCGATAGGCTTTGCTAATGGAACATTGAAATACCTTAATGATAAATTGAACGATCCATTCGTTAATTGGTTAACAGTTGGGATTCCGTGGTCAAAAAGTAACGCTTCTTTGGTTTCGGAAATGATTGACAAGTTAAATGGCGAAGAGGTGAAAAATCAATATATGATTGACACTGTGACTGCTTATAAGGAAAATATGTTACCCTTTTATGATCCGAAATCGAAAGATTTTGAATACATTAAGGGTCGATTAATATCTTCTGATGACCCGATTATCAAGGATTTATTAGGGAAAGAGAATAAAATTAGTGGAGATGCTAATTTTAAAAATGATAAGGATCTTGGAATTATTGTTACAGAGTCAATGCTAAGGAGATTAAATTATGATTTGGATACTAAAGTAATTTACATGGACAATAGCGATATTGATTCCACCCAAGGTACTAATATTAAATTTAAGGTTCCAATACCTGTTAAAGCTGTAATAAAGGAGATACCAGGAAGGAATAATTATTTAATCACCACTTTTTTCTATCAGTCTTATATTAACCACGAAACGTGTGTGTTTGACTTTAAAGAACAAACTAAACGGATAATCTTTTTTGTTGAGGATAAAAATCTAGCCAAAGAGTTTGGAAAAGAAATTGAGAAATTAAAACCAACATTTAATCTTGTTGAGAATATTTCACACTCAGCAATGAATAAGTCAAATGGTTCAGAGAGTGAGGATGCTGGAGAATCCGATATTGCAAAGGGGGAATCACCTGGTGCTTTAAATGATGAAACATCTGCTGATGAAAAGGAAGGACCTTTGCAAGTAAGTGTAAATTGGGAGAATGAATGTGAAATTATGAATGCAAAAGGATTCGAAGTCAGTGTTGAATTTTCTGCAAAGCCTCACAATTACGCTACAACAGAGTTGGTCTTTAAAAAAATTGTCCAATCCGAATTTTATAAGAAAAACGAAAACAAAATTATAAGGATATTTGATTTTGGAATTGCGCCTGATCCGGAGGTTGAATTTCATAACGATTACTTGTGTATTAATTTTAGAAAAAACGGTTTAGATTCGGTTGAATCTTTTTCGAAATACGTTCTAAAGAATTTGAACGGAGAAAATGTAAAAGAGGAAATAAATATTATTGCAGTTGATTCAGGCGCAGTGAAAGAAAAGAAAAACTTCAACTACATAGCGAAAATGACTTTGCTAATATCTTTGTTGCTTATTGTGTTTTCAATTCTTGCAATCAGTTTGTTTATTTCAAATTTACTTAAAACACACTTGAATAAAGTAAAAATGAATTTGGGAACATTTAAGGCTTTCGGTTTAAGTGATAAGGAGTCGATAAATATTTATTTGAGAATCATGCTGAATTTTATTTTTACAGGGATAGTATTCTCTTTGGTAATCGCATATGCTTTAGGTAAAATTATTGAGAAAGTGTTTAGCTCCTATCTCAATATTGAAGACCAAACTGCTTATTTTAGATTGTTTGATGTTAGAACGTATTTGCTGTTATTCATCATTATTTCAGTTGCCACGGTGGTATCCTATTTTAATATTAAGAAAATACTATCAAAAACGCCTGGAGATTTAATATACAATCGATAAAACTTTTCATTTATTAATTATTAGATGATTCATAACTCCCCAATCTAATTGATGCAATTCTTTGAATTGATTGTGTAATGGGGTTGTTAGATACACACAGATTCAATAACACGTTATAATAACAAATTTAATTATGGGTTTTTCTCCAAATTCAATCAAAAGTATTAAAAGTGTCTACGTACTTTTCGCGCTTTTTACAATCATTCTTTTTTCATGTAAATCAAAAGAAAAATCTAATTCGGAAGTTAAAAAGAATGAAGGTCAAGTAGAAAATCTAAATTCCTCAAAGCGTATTGGTATTTCTGCTCCTATTGTTAACAATACAGGCGTTCCTACAATCGAAACGGCAGGAAAACCAAGTAGTGTAAATATTGGGAAACCTTCAGTTGTTTCAGTTAGTGCAAACCTTTTTAGTGTTTCGGCAGTTAAATCAAATGGCGTTGGAAGCCCCCAAATTACAACACCAGGGCGCGATAATGTAGCCTCTATTCAACCTGTTTCCGCTAAAGCCAAACAAATTATTTGCAAACAGCCAATACCAGTGAATGCATTGCCAATGCGCATTAAGGATAATTCTTTGTACAATATTCTATATATGGATATTGAAATGGGGATGAATGGAAAGGTGGTGAACGCAATCTGTGAAGACCGAAATGGCACTATATGGCTAGGTACCCAAATGGGAGGTTTGAGTAAGTATGATGGAAAAACATTTACATTTTATTCCGCTAAGGAAGGTTTTACGAGCAATAACATAAATACAATTATTGAAGATAATGCGGGTTTTATTTGGATTGGATGTAATGATGGAGTGTATAAGTTTGATGGCAAAACATTCTTTAAATACACCGAAAAAGAAGGCCTTTGCAATAATTCGGTTTTCCATATTTTGGAAGACAAATCGAATTTTATTTGGTTCGGTACTTCGAGAGGATTATGCAAATACGATCGTGAATCCGAAACGTTTACTAATTACACACAACGCGAAGGCTTTAGTAACAATGCTATTCAGAGTATTTTTGAAGACAAAAATTCCGAATTGTGGTTTGGAACCTATAATGATGGATTGTTTAAATTATCAGGAAAGTCTTTTACTCATTATACCAAACAGAATGGTTTAATTGGAGATGTAGTTTACAGTATATGCCAAGACAACAATGGTAATTACTGGTTAGGTACAGAGAAAGGGTTGTGCATGTATGATAACAATTCATTCTACAGTTACAATTCTAATTTTGGTGATATTATTTGTTCGACAAAGGATACCCTTGGTAATCTGTGGTTTGGTAGTAGGGATAACGGATTAATTAAATACGATAAACACAACTTTACTCAATACACCGAGAAAGATGGGTTGAGTAGTAATTACATTAATACACTTTTCGAAGATAAATCAAACAACCTATGGCTAGGAACAAATGGAGGTGTAAACAAATTCGCTTTAAAATCATTTGTGAGTCTCGAAGAGAATGGTCTTTTAGAAGCAGGCTCTATGCCAATTGCGGAAGATAAAGAAGGAGGAATCTGGATTGGAACTAACGGAGAGAAGTTAGGTTACTATGATGGGAAATCTTTTTCAATTTACAACAAACCGTTTCTTACTTCCAATAAATACCCGGCTTCAACATCTTGCATTGTTAGAGATAAAAATAATAACATCTGGTTTGGAACCAATGGAGGAGGAGCTTATAAATATGATGGGAATAGTTTCGTTAAATACACCACTTCAGAGGGTTTAATCGATAACAACGTAAACGCTATTGCAACTGATAGGGAAGGCAATATTTGGTTTGGGACTAACTTCGGGGTTTCTAAATTTGATTCGAAAACGTTTACAACTTACACGGAGAAAGATGGTTTAATAAACAATGGGGTGTATTCAATCATTGAAGATAATGCACATAATTATTGGTTTGGAACCAAAGAAGGCTTGAGTAAATTCGACAAGAAATCCTTTACCAATTATACCACAGATCAAGGCTTGATTAGTAACAGTATCCATTCAATGATTGAAGATAAGTCATTTAATATTTGGATTGCTACAGATAGTGGACTTAGTTACTACAATCCAACAATTGAAGGTGTCGGTACAACTCCATTTACAAATTATACTGAGAAGGAGGGGTTAAGCAGTAAAGCGATTAGTGCCGTGCTTGAGGATAGTCATAGTAATATCTGGATTACCACTAATAAAGGAATGGATATACTTACACGTGATCAATTAGATAATTCTTCTGGTATCCCTAGTTTTATTAATCTTTCAAAAGCGGATGGATTAAAAGGGAATGAATTTAATACTAATAGTGCATTTATTGATAGCAAGGGGCGTGCATGGTGGGGAAGTGCAAAGGCATTAACCATGCTTGATTTAAAAACATTTTACTTGCCAAGTCAAGCTCCGAATGTGCATCTTACAAATATTGATTTGGAGCAAAAATTTATTGATTACAATATCTTAAAAGATACAATATCAAAAGGAGGCAATTTTATGATTGGTTCTGGGAAAAACAGAAAGAACTTAAATGAAATAAAATTTGGCGATGTGGTTACTTTCTTCAATTATCCACTAAATCTTGTTTTGCCAAATAATTTCAATTACCTAACGTTTCACTTTTCTGCAATAGATTGGACCGCTCCGCATAAAATACAATACCAGTTCATGTTGCAACCAATGGATAAAGACTGGTGCGACAACACAACATCAAGTGTAGCGGATTATCGTAACTTACCTCCTGGTCAATATACATTCAAAGTGAAAGCGATGGGTATTGCCAACAAATGGAGCGATCCCAAAGAGGTGAGCTTCACTATTCTTTCTCCTTGGTATAAACAATGGTGGGTGCAAGGTTTAGCGTTCTGCTTTGCACTTGTTATTATTTGGTTGTTATTCAATTGGCGAACAGCTTCGTTACGCAACAAGCAAAAAGAACTTGAACAAATTGTATTCGAACGTACAGCCGAAGTTGTTGCAGAGAAAAAAGAAGTTGAAAAACAAAAAGAAGTGGTGGAGCAAAAAAACAAAGAAATCACAGATAGTATTGAGTATGCTTTGCGTATTCAATCAGCTATTTTGCCTGCCAATCGAATTGTGAAACAATACTTGGATGAATCGTTTATTCTATACAAGCCAAAAGATATTGTTGCAGGAGATTTTTATTGGATGGAGACGCTGCCTTCTAATAGCAAACATAGCGCTACTATCCTTTTTGCTGCTTGCGATTGCACTGGACATGGTGTGCCAGGAGCAATGGTTTCGGTTGTTTGCCATAATGCATTGAACAGAGCTGTTCGCGAATTTGATTTAACTCGCCCTGCTTCCATACTTGACAAAACAGCAGAAATTGTAATCGAAGCGTTTTCGAAAAGTGAAGAAGAGATAAAGGATGGAATGGATATCTCTTTAGTGAGCATCACCTATAAAGATCAAAGTGATAAGGTAGAAGTTGAGTGGGCTGGGGCAAATAATGCATTGTGGTTGATGCAAAAGGGGGAGTTGCAAGAAACCAAAGCTGATAAGCAACCCATAGGTATGTACGATAATAACAAGCCATTTACCAACCACCATTTTACACTTACAAAAGGTGATGTTATTTATTTGTTCACTGACGGATATGCCGACCAGTTTGGTGGAGAAACAGGTCAAAAGAAATTGACAAGAAAGAGGTTTAAAGATTTATTGCAAACTATTCAAGATCAGTCGATGCATCAACAAGAACAATACCTTGACAAGTTCATTGTTGATTACAGAAAAGACTTAGAACAGATTGACGATATTTTGGTAATGGGAGTTAAGTTGTAAGTTTGAAAGAATTGAATTCAAATAAACTGGTGTTTTTATAAGGAAAATAGCCAGAAACATTCAAAAAAAAATCCTGCAAATCTATATTTGCAGGATTTTCTGTTTTTGGTAGCCCGTAGGGGAATCGAACCCCTGTTTCCAGGATGAAAACCTGGCGTCCTAACCCCTAGACGAACGGGCCAAAAGATTTTGTACTTATTTTTTGGGAGTGCAAATGTAATAAAAAATTGGTTCAACAAAATAATTTTTCTTTTTTCCTTCCATTTTGTTCACTTTTTAGTCGATTTCACATGAATCTGATTGACGTGGTTATTTGCTTAACTGTCTTACATCAAGTGTATTGGTTGATTACTTTGAAAATCAATCAAAAATCGAACTTCCATTGTATACAAGTATTCGAAACTCTTTATCTCCATCCAAGAGTGCTTATTTTGCCTAATTTAGCCAACTCTATTTAATGATGCAAAATGAAAAAAATCGGCACTATTTATCTAATCTTAGTATTCGTGGCTTGTTCTTCAAGCCCAAAGGTTGAGCAAGAATCTTCACAAGCAGTGATTTCTCTTCTTAAATGGTACAATGCAAACATGTCAACCATTGGTAGAATAAATATGGTGAATAATAACGGGAATGCGGTTATAGATTCTACAAAACTATACTCTGTCAACTTCGACTCTACCGAAAAATACTTAAGTGCTCTCAAAGTGAGTGGTTTTTTTTCTGAAAAATATCTTCAACTTTGGCGAACCAATTTTAAGCAATACGATGAAGAATTTAAGACAACTCCTCAATACGATGGACCTCCAGAAGCATTCGATTACGACTTAATTATGTGTTCGCAAGAGTATGACGAAGACCTTAAGAATCTTGACAAGGCGAAGGTTATTAGTCAGAAATCTGAGGAGAATACCACGAAACTAGTTTTTCAATTCCCTTCACAAATGAAGCTTGAATACACCTTGACAAAGAATTTGAACAAATGGGAAATTGATGAAATTAAAAATGTAACCAATTTTGCTGACGATTACATGAAAGCGCTGAACGAATAAGCATTTGCTTGTTCTTAGCGGTTGCAGATTCCTACAAAGGGGCAGTATTCGCAATTTTCAATTGCCTGGGTTTGTTCGAAAGCCATATCAGGATTGAAGATTTCCGACAGCAGAAGTTTTACTTGTTCTTCAAACTCCTTAAGCAAATCCACATTTAATTCCTCGCTTTGATTTACTTTTACCGTTTTCAATCCTGCGCTTAATTCTCTAAATGTAATAATTCCCGAGATGAGGTGTTCTTGTATGGCAGGATTCATTTTTTGGTACATCAATGCATACATCAGCAACTGAAAGCTTTTGGCGAGTTTTGTGTTCGTCCTTATCTCATCCCATTCTTCAAATTTCAGTTCTTTGGTGTCAGCTAATCCTGTTTTGTAATCAATAATACGAGTGAGTTTTCCAATAGTATCAATACGGTCGGCATTGCCTTTTATTTTTATTTGCTGAGAACCTACCGTTAAGTTTGTTTCTAATTCTTGTTCCAATGCTTTAATCATTGTGGGCTTCGAATTGACTTCATTACTCGAAATATTCTTTATCTCTTCATTCAAAAAGTTATTAATGAACTTCAGCGCAACTTTTAACGTCAATAAATTCTTACCAAAACTTATTTCTGTTTTGCTATACTCTTCTTCAAAAACCGCAAGAGTGGCCGCTTCTACTTGCGGTTTCATTTTTTTGATATCGTCAGCCACTATTTTCTTTCCAATGAAAGGAGTGTAGAAATTCTGCAAAACCTTATGGATGCTACTTCCTAAAGTATCTGCACCAATGGTTTCTTCCACTTCATCCACTTCCTTCAATCCAGCTATTGCCTGAAAATAAAATTGCAACGTGCAATTGCGATATCGGTTGAGCAGCGATGGCGAAAATCCATACTCAGCTTTTGCTTTCAGCTTTTCAATGATGTCAGCGCTTTTTTCTATTCTAATCGTATGGTTGTGTTTTTCTTCTTTCACAGGAATGTTCACCAACATCTCTTTGATAACTACACTCGGATTTACTTTCGGCAGTTCATAAATCAATTGAGTTAAATACCTGCTCTTTTCGCCACTTCCAAAGTCATCGTTCTCGGTATTGTAAAGCAAATAGATATTTTTTGCCCGCTGCAACAAGCGATAAAAGTGATACGCAAATATGGCATCTTTATCACTGTAGGTTGGCAAACCAAAATGTCTTTTTAATTCGAATGGAACAAACGAATTAACCGTCTTGCCCGAAGGCAATATATCTTCGTTGCACGACAGCAATATCACATTCTCAAAATCCAATGTTCGCGTTTCGAGCATTCCCATTACTTGCAATCCCATCAAGGGTTCGCCATAGAATGGCAAAGTGGTGCCTCTTACAATTTGATTAATGATACTTCTCAAAGTTTTAATATCATTGATTAAAGTATTGTAATCAATCGTTAAATCGTGAATTCGTTTGATGATTTTTGTGAACGCAAAAAGGTATTCCAATTCCAAACTCGCCTTGTTTTCCGATTGTATTTCGCGTTGATTGATGATGGCATTTTTCAATTGGTCAATCAAGCTAGTGATGCATTTTATAGCGTCTGCTGGACTTTTCCAATGCTTCAGTAACCTTGCCAACACTTCAAATTCCTTTTCTTTTTCGAATTCAATAAAAATACTTTCTATCATCGAAAAGCCTGCAAACACAATGTTTCTAGTTTGTATGGCTTGTATCACTTTTCTTATCGATGCATCCGAGTTGTCGCCTGTCAATAGAATAGCGGTGTAGGGATGGCTCAATAGTTTTATCAAATCGGTATGATAAAAACTATACGTAGCTTTTCCTTTACCGAACTTCATTCCGTTTTCGTGAAGACTGAAAATCAAATCAAAATATCCTGCCACAGGTGTGTTCTTCAACGGATAACCCATCGTAACGTTTATATCCGTTAAATCACTTGGCAACGAATGAAGCACTGGGAACAATAAATTTTCGTCTGCCAACACCAAAGCTGTGTTTTCAAGTCCACTGTTTTCTTGCTTTAGTGTATCCACTAGATTTCCTGCAACCTTGGCTTGTGCCACATTTTTAGCGGCTCCTATTATGGTTATTGTTTTTGGTTCGGTGGCCAATAAGTTTTCTTCAACTACTATATTCTGTTCTTTTATTTTTTTGAACCTTCCGGTTTCATTATACTTTCTTATAAATCTTCCTGCTTCTTGATTCAAATTGTTGATGTAATAAGCATCTGTATC